>NZ_JAKVME010000002.1:535000-558436 GCF_022483985.1 Acetobacter sp.
ATGGGCTAGGGGGGCCCAAAGCCTTACCAAACCTAACCAAACTCCGAATACCCGGAAGTTTAGCCTGGCAGACAGACAGTGGGTGCTAAGGTCCATTGTCGAGAGGGAAACAGCCCAGACCACCAGCTAAGGCCCCTAAATCGTGGCTAAGTGGGAAAGGATGTGGGGATTCCAAAACAACCAGGAGGTTGGCTTAGAAGCAGCCATCCTTTAAAGAAAGCGTAATAGCTCACTGGTCTAATAGAAACCCTGCGCCGAAAATGTAACGGGGCTCAAGCCACGTGCCGAAGCTGTGGGTGCATACTTTGTATGCGCGGTAGCGGAGCGTTCCGTAAGTCTGTGAAGGAGACGGGGTGACCCTCTCTGGAGATATCGGAAGTGCGAATGCTGACATGAGTAGCGACAAACAGTGCGAGAAACACTGTCGCCGTAAGTCCAAGGTTTCCTGCGCAAGGTTAATCCACGCAGGGTTAGTCGGCCCCTAAGGCGAGGGCGAAAGCCGTAGTCGATGGAAATCAGGTTAATATTCCTGAACCTGCCAGAAGTGACGAATGCGAGATGTTGTCAGTCCTTATCGGATTGGACTGGCTTTTTGAGCATTCCAGGAAATAGCTCTGGCATATAGACCGTACCCTAAACCGACACAGGTGGACTGGTAGAGCATACCAAGGCGCTTGAGAGAACGATGCTGAAGGAACTAGGCAAATTACTCGCGTAACTTCGGGATAAGCGAGACCCGTAGGTGGGCAACCATTTGCGGGTGGCACAGACCAGGGGGTAGCGACTGTTTATTAAAAACACAGGACTCTGCGAAGTCGAGAGACGACGTATAGGGTCTGACGCCTGCCCGGTGCCGGAAGGTTAAGAGGAGGTGTGAGAGCACTGAATTGAAGCCCCGGTAAACGGCGGCCGTAACTATAACGGTCCTAAGGTAGCGAAATTCCTTGTCGGGTAAGTTCCGACCTGCACGAATGGCGTAACGACTTCCCCGCTGTCTCCAGCATCGGCTCAGCGAAATTGAATTCCCCGTGAAGATGCGGGGTATCCGCGGTCAGACGGAAAGACCCTATGAACCTTTACTGCAGCTTTGCAGTGGCATCAGAGACATTCTGTGTAGGATAGGTGGGAGGCTTTGAAGCAGGGGCGCCAGTTCCTGTGGAGCCATCCTTGAAATACCACCCTGAATTTTTCTGATGTCTAACCGCGACCAGTAAGCCTGGTCCGGGACCCTGCATGGTGGGCAGTTTGACTGGGGCGGTCGCCTCCCAAAGTGTAACGGAGGCGCGCGATGGTGGGCTCAGGCCGGTCGGAAACCGGCTGTCGAGTGCAATGGCATAAGCCCGCCTGACTGTGAGAGTGACAGCTCGATCAGAGACGAAAGTCGGCCATAGTGATCCGGTGGTCCCGCGTGGAAGGGCCATCGCTCAACGGATAAAAGGTACTCTAGGGATAACAGGCTGATCTCCCCCAAGAGTCCACATCGACGGGGAGGTTTGGCACCTCGATGTCGGCTCATCACATCCTGGGGCTGGAGCAGGTCCCAAGGGTTCGGCTGTTCGCCGATTAAAGTGGTACGTGAGCTGGGTTTAGAACGTCGTGAGACAGTTCGGTCCCTATCTGCCGTGGATGTTGGAGACTTGAGAGGATTTGTCCCTAGTACGAGAGGACCGGGATGAACATACCTCTGGTGTACCGGTTGTCGCGCCAGCGGCACAGCCGGGTAGCTAAGTATGGACGGGATAACCGCTGAAAGCATCTAAGCGGGAAACCCACCTCAAAACTAGGTCTCCCCAAGGGCCGTGATAGACCATCACGTCAATAGGCCAGGTGTGGAAGCGCAGTAATGCGTGCAGCTAACTGGTCCTAATCGCCCACGAGAACTCACTTGCAAGCTTCTCTCTGAGAAGCACCCCATGCACAGAAATCATCCATGCCGCACATTTCAAAAACAGCACCAACCGTTAATCACTGACCCACTCAGATGTGGGTTGGATGACCTGGTGGCTATGGCGGGGAGAGATCCACCCGATCCCATCCCGAACTCGGCCGTGAAAACCCCCAGCGCCTATGATACTGCGGCTTAAGCCGTGGGAAAGTCGGTCGCCGCCAGGTCTTCCAATCCACATCATACACATCACTCATACCACCGCGGGGTGGAGCAGCCCGGTAGCTCGTCAGGCTCATAACCTGAAGGTCATAGGTTCAAATCCTATCCCCGCAACCACGCATAAACGTCTGAAAAGACAGAAGAAAAGCCACCCGAACGGGTGGCTTTTTTTGTGCCCGAAACACACCGCAGGAAACACATAGGAAACAAACGGAAAAGTATTCAGGCGGGGTTTTGTCGGTTTTCACGTTCGCGTGATGTATCAATGAACGCATTGTCCGTCGGTTTGCCGGGTCGGGGGAAGTCCAGCGTGACATTGTTGACATAAGCCCCTAGATCCAGATCGCGCGAAACGAATTCCGAGCCCTGGTCGACCCGGATCGTCTTCGGGTAGCTCCGTCTTGAACGTCGCGATACACTGATCGTTGATGGTGGCAATGTTGTTCGATTTGGGTGATCGCGCAAGAAATGCTGGAAAAATAGGATGCTCATCTTTCCAGTTTTCAGAGCTTTTCCGGCAGTTTGAAAGCTTCGCATCGCTCGCTATAGCGGTCGGTTAGATAATCGGTCCGATCCCGCAGCAGCCACGTAAATTTCATCAGCTCTTCCATGACATCCACCACGCGGTCGTAGAGTGGTGACGGTATCATGCGGTCATCATCGGCGAATTGCGTATAGGCCATCGGCACGCTGGACTGGTTGGGAATTGCGAACATCCGCATCCAGCGTCCCAGAACCCGTAGGGCATTCACCGAATTGAAGCTCTGCGATCCGCCGGAGACCTGCATGACCGCCAACGTACGCCCCTGCGTCGGACGAATAGCCCCTTCGGACAGGGGCAGCCAGTCGATCTGGTTTTTGAAAACAGACGTGATGGTACCGTGTCGTTCAGGGCTGCACCAGACCTGCCCTTCCGACCAGATCGAAAGCTCGCGCAGTTCCTGAACCTTGGGATGGGTGACGGGTGCTGCGTCCGCCACCGGAAGGCCAGTCGGATTGAACACTCGCGTCTCTGCTCCCAGCAGTTTCAGGATACGTTCTGCTTCCAGCACAAGCAGGCGACTGAAGGAGCGGGAGCGCAGGGAGCCATAAAGCAGGAGGATACGTGGTGGATGCTCAACACGTGGCTGAGGCTCAAGTTGAGCAAAATCGACCTGCTTAAGATAATCTGAATTAAGGGCAGGTAGGTCAGGAGCAGTCATAGCGTCATCGGTTCCTTTAATCGTCATGGCTGTTTCACGACGGGCAGCCAGCAGGCGAGCGCAGCAAGCGTAATCAGTAGGACGGGCGGCGTGAGGACCAGCCCGACCTTCATGTATTGCCCCCATGTGACCCGATAGTTTTTGGAGGCCAGCACATGCAGCCACAGCAATGTTGCCAGACTGCCGATCGGGGTGAATTTGGGGCCGAGATCGCAGCCGATGACGTTGGCGTAAACCATCAGGTCACGGGTCAGTGGCGTAATGTCCTGCGCCTGCCCGATCGCCAGTGCGCCAACCAGCACACTGGGCATGTTGTTCATGACCGAGGACAGGATAGCCGCCACAAAGCCGGTGCCGATCGTGGCGATAAACGGCCCCCGGTGGCCAAGCCAGACCAGGGCTGTCGCCAGATAATCGGTCAGCCCGGCATTACGCAGCCCGTAAACCACCAGATACATGCCCAGCGAGAAAATCACGATCTGCCACGGCGCACCGCGCAGTACGCGGCGGATGGGAATGACCCGCCCATATCCCGCGCGCCCCAGCAGGGTGCCGGCGGCCAGACAGGCCACGATACAGACCGGGATATGCAGCGGGGCGGTCAGGAAATAGGCGGCCAGAACCAGGGCCAGCAGGGGAAAAGCCGCCCGGAACACATGGCGGTCACGAATGGCCGTGGCGGGTGCGGGCAGTTCGGTAACGGGGTAGGTCTGGGGTACCTGCTGCCGATAAGAGAGCCACAGCACGGCAAGTGTTGCACCAAGGGCGACCAGATCGACCGGGACCATGATCGCGGCGTAGTGGTCAAACTGAATGCCGAAGAAATTGGCGCTGACGATGTTCACCAGATTGGAAATCACCAGCGGCAGGCTGGTCGTATCCGCGACGAAGCCCGTGGCGATGATAAAGGCCAGGGCAGCGGCGGGGCTCAGGCGCAGCTGGGTCAGGATGGCGATGACAATGGGCGTGAGCAGCAGGGCCGCGCCATCATTGGCGAACACGGCCGCGATGGCCGCACCCAGCACCACGATCAGAGGAAACAGGGTGCGGCCCCGCCCCTTGCCCCAGCGCACCACATGCAGGGCGGCCCAGTGGAAGAACCCGGCGTCATCCAAAAGCAGCGAGATGATGATTAGCGCGATAAAGGTAAAGGTCGCATCCCAGACGATGTGCCAGACGACGGGGATGTCGTGCCAGTGGATCACACCTGTTGCCAAAGCAACAGTGGCACCAGCCATCGCACTCCAGCCGATGCCCAGACCGCGCGGCTGCCAGATGACGAATACGAGCGTGGCAATGAAAATAACAAGGGCTAGCATCAGACGATCCGCTTTCCGGCCTCATCCACGATCTTCTCCCCATCCTCTTTGGCGAATGCGCCACGCTGCGAAGAAGGAAGGATATCCAGCACCGTCTCAGACGGGCGGCAGAGCGCGACACCGAGCGGGGTGATGACGATGGGACGGTTGATCAGGATCGGGTGCGCCATCATGGCGTCGATCAGCGCATCGTCGCTCAGGGCTGGATCATCAAGGCCGAGTTCGTGATAGGGGGTACCCTTTTCGCGCAGGATCGCGCGCACCGGCACCCCCATGCGGGTGATCAGATCGACCAGTCCGGCGCGGCTCGGCGGCGTTTTCAGGTATTCGACGATCCGGGGTTCCTCGCTGCGGTTGCGGATCAGCGCCAGCACATTGCGCGACGTGCCGCAGGCCGGATTGTGGTAGATCGTGATGGTCATGAGCAAGACTCCGGACTTGGGCAGCAGGCGGATAAATCGGCGACCAGGGGCGCACAGAGTTCGGGATTGCCTGCACAGCAATCCCTAACCAGGAAAAGCATCAGGTCGCGCAGGCGTGCCAGGCAGGCGCGATAGACGATCAGTCGGCTGTAGCGCTGTGAGGTCAGCAGGCCAGCGCGTGTCAGGGTGGCGAGATGGGCCGATATGGTGTTCTGCGGCAGATCGAGCTGACGGGCGACTTCACCGGCAGGCAGGCCGTCCGGTTCATGGCGCACCAGCAGACGAAAAATTTCTAGTCGCGTAGACTGCGAGAGGGCATTGAGCGCGGCGATGGCAGAATCGGTATCCATATATCAACTATCATGGATATATTGGGCGGGGTCAAGGGCGCTACACAGGTCTCACTTGACACCTGTTTCTGCGTTACACGCCGAACAGGTGTCCGATGCCGCCGGTGACGATCATTGCCATAATACCCCAGAACGTCACGCGCAGCGCCGGGCGCAAAGGGGCTGCGCCACCGGCGACTGCACCAACGATACCTAGAACGGCGAGAACCACGACGGATGTCAGGGAGACACTCCAGGACACCCAGGCCACGGGGGCCAGAACAGCCGCCAGAACGGGCAGCACCGCCCCTGACGAAAAGGCAGAAGCCGAGGCGAAGGCCGCCTGGATGGGTCTGGCCGCTGTGGCTTCCGAAAGGCCCAGTTCATCTCGGGCATGAGCGCCGATGGCATCATGCTGCATGAGGGCGACGGCCACCTTGTGGGAGAGATCTGCATCCAGCCCACGCTGCTGATAGATCCCTGCCAATTCAGTCACTTCTCCGTCCCAGTCCGTGGCCAGTTCCTGTTTTTCACGGGCGATGTCGGCTTGTTCTGAATCCCGCTGGGAGCTGACCGAAACATATTCCCCGGCCGCCATGGAGAGGGCGCCAGCCACAAGCGCGGATAATCCTGCGATGAGGATACTGCCGTGTGTCGCGTGAGAACTGGCAACACCAACAATCAGGCTTCCGGTGGAGAGTGTTCCATCATTGGCGCCAAGGACGGCCGCGCGCAGCCAGCCCAGTTTCTCGACAGCATGACGTTCAGCGAGAGGATGAAGTCGCGACATAAGATTATCCATTGGCAATCTGAATTGTGTTTAGGAATAGGTCTTCAATTTCCGCATGACAACAAATAATTAATTCTAATACTGCGAGTTATTTTCAATGGAATTTATTATTTATCATGACTTCTTGTTCAGGTTCCTGTCAGGTTTGGTGTGATATGAATTACAGTTTCTTCACCGTTATCTGGGAGAAAGGCATGCCCGACGCGATGCCGGATATCACGCATACCCAGCGCTATGACAGGCCGACGATTGCCCTTCACTGGGCAACCGCCTTTCTGGTGCTGTTTCAGTTCGCTCTTGGCGAAAGCTGGGGCTGGCCAGCAAAACCGGTTCATCATCTGATGGTCATTGCGCATCTGACAGCGGGCATCCTGCTGACGGCAATCATGGCGTTCCGCATTGCCTGGCGCCTGACGAAAGGCCGGCATCTATCGGACCTGCTGCGGCCGCTCGACCGTTTCTTTGCGCTGGGCGTGGAATATACGCTCTACGTGCTGCTTCTGGCTGAAATCGTGCTCGGCTACCTCTGGCGATGGGGGGCAGGGCAGGCCATGAGTTTTTTCGGCTTTCTTATGCCCTCACCATTTGTCCGCTTCCCCGCGCCATTTCTCCATTGGATTCAAAACATCCATCACTGGAATGCGTGGTTGATTGTCACGATTGCCACAGGCCATGGCATGGCGGCGATTTTCCATCAGGTCATTCTGAAAGACGGGGTTTTAGGACGCATGCTTCTGCGTGGAGATCAAGCCGCCAATCCTCTGTCCACACAAAAGCCGTAAGGCCGCGCTTTCTTCCTGAGCTTCATATGGAGGTGCCTATGACAAAACGATTCACGACAACTCTCCTGTCAGTTAGTCTGCTTATGACCTGTTCCGCTGCCTACGCAGACCCTCCCTGGGCACGCGGCGAGCATGACCACCATGGTGGGGGCGGTGGACATGGCTATGGCCACATGAAACACTGGCGGAGAGGCGACTATTATTCCGGTCCGCGTGAGCCGCGTTGGATGGTCAGTGACTGGCGCGGGCGGCGGGGGCTCTGGGCACCTCCCGCGGGTTACTACTGGATGCAGTCAGGCGGACAGTATCTTCTGATGGCCGCAGCAACCGGTCTTATCGCAGGGGTTGTCGCAGCGACCGTTGGTTCCGCAGCGCCTGCCTACCCGACAGCGCCGGGTTATGTTCCGCCTTATTGAGGGAGGGATGATTATGATTCCTCGCTTGATTTATACAGCCTTTTTTGATTGATGAAGTCGATCATGCCAGCATGATGCTCTTAAAGTGCGCATGATACCTGTCTCGCACTTGTCCGGAAGACAAAGGGCCCAACCCGATGACCATCGTGCCCTTTGGCGCAGCGCCAGAACGTCAACGGACGGCCGCAGCATGGGAAGTTCTGTTCATCTTCCTCAGACTGGGCGTTACCTGCTTCGGTGGCCCAATCGCGCATATCGGATATTTCCGCAATGAGTTTGTCGTCCGACGGCGGTGGCTTGATGAACGCGCCTATGCGGATCTCGTGGGGCTCTGTCAGTTTCTGCCCGGTCCGGCGAGCAGCCAGGTGGGATTTTCCATCGGTCTAATGCGGGCGGGCTATCTCGGTGGCCCCGCGGCGTGGACCGGCTTTACTCTGCCCTCGGCGCTCGTCCTTGTTCTCTTCGCCTATAGCGCGGGCGCACTCGGGGGACCGATTGGCCTCGGTCTTTTGCATGGATTGAAACTCGTCGCCGTGGCCATCGTTGCACAGGCCGTGTGGGGCATGGCTCGAACTCTTTGTCCGGATCGGGTGCGTGCTTCTATCGCGGTGTTAGCCGCAATCATTATTCTGTTTGTTACCTCGCCGTTTGCCCAAATCGGCGCTATTGCCCTCGGGGGCGTTGTCGGCCTGTGGCTCTGTCGCACCATTTCGCCATCGGATAGCGGACATGTCGCCATGCCTGTGTCGCGCCGTGTCGGAATGGCCGCGTTTCTGGCCTTCGGAGTGTTGCTCTTCGCTCCTCCTGTTCTCGGCCAGCATGGTGCGCCGGGGGGACTTTCATTGTTCAATGCCTTCTACCAATCTGGCGCGCTCGTGTTTGGCGGCGGTCATGTGGTGCTGCCATTGCTCCATGAAGCCTTTGTGACACCAGGTCTGGTCAGTGACGACGCCTTTCTTGCCGGTTATGGCGCTGCACAGGCGGTTCCGGGACCACTCTTCACGTTTGCCGCCTATCTCGGTGTGATCGTCAAGTTGCCACCCCACGGTGTAGCGGGTGCCTTCCTGGCTCTGCTCGGCATCTTTCTGCCAGGGATCCTGATCCTCATCGGGGTATTACCCTTCTGGGATTCCTTGCGTAGTCGTCCAGCAGCACAGGCGATCATGCGAGGTGTCAATGCCGCTGTGGTGGGCCTGCTGGGCGCTGCGTTGTACACGCCGGTCTGGACGAGCGCCGTCAAATCGTCGGGCGATTTCGGGCTTGTGCTTGTCGGCTTTGTTTTACTGACAGTCTGGCGGGCGCCCCCGCTGGTCGTGGTCGCTATCAGTGCAGTGGGAGGAATTGTTTTGGGACAAGCTGCGTAGTGAAAAGTCAGGCATGGACTCTACGGTCAAAGTGAAATGCGCGGTGTGGATACTTCGTCTTCAGTATTCTGGTGCAATACTTGGCAAGCGCTGGGGCGTCTGGGAATATTTGTTCGGATGATTGCCGAGACAGCGAAAAAATCCGCTGAACCACAAACGGTCATAATTGATGCGACCTAATCTTATGGCGCACTGCACGACCTCGAGTCTGCATATACTATGGAGAAAAAAGATTTTCTTTCCGGGATTTTGATGGATAGAGCCTCAGAGTTTCTGGTCTGTTCAGATGCACTCCTCGATCTCGCTGATCTGCAATCGAACTGTCACCAGAACACCTCTGGTCGTTCCTGGAATAGGCGAACTCACGGTCATATCGGCATGCAGTTGCTGTGATATCTGCCGCGCGATCGCCATGCCGAGACCGCTGCCTTCGGCATCTGTCTTTCCTCTGACGAAAGGCTTTTCCATATCCTGCAATACGTCAGATGTAAGCGGTTCGCAATCATTACAGATCAGGACTTTATGATCTTGCGAGATGACCACACTGACAGCTTGTGCAGATGTACCATGAAGAACAGCGTTTTCGAGAAGGTTGCGAAAAAGGATGCCTGTTGCATCCATATCGCCCTGGATCATGAGATGAGATAATCCCGAAAATTCAATCGGTTGGTCTTTTTCCCGTTCAAGTTCTTCTGCGAGAAAGCGAATGACAGGCACCAGATCGAACATGTTCCCTGCCAGAGCGATCCCCGATGTTGCGCGTGAAAGCTGAAGCAACTTTTCCATCATCCGGCCAATTCTGCGGGCCTGCTGCATGATGGTCGTTATCCGCTCTTCATAATCCGATCCTATAAGGAGTTTTCTGAGAACCTGAACCTGGGCAAGAAGCCCACCCACCGGATTACGCAGTTCATGCGCTGCATTGGCAGCAAAGGCGCGCTCGGCTGAAAGCGCCATTTTCAGGCGTTCCAGCAGGAGATTGACGGCGGAGTGGATGGACACAAGTTCTTCGGGAAGATCCAGTGGCGGAACAGGGGCCAGGTTGGATCCGCCTCGGCTCCTGATTTCGTGCTGAAGGCTGGTCAGAGGACGCATGGCGCGACGGACGCGCCAGCGGACCAGAAGCCAGATCGCAGGGAAAAAGATCACCATTGGCAGGACTGAAATCAGAATGGCCCGCCTGACGGCTTCATTTCTGTGAAAAGTTGGCTCACCCACCAGAATGTAATGGCGACCAGACGCTGATGGCACGATATATACCCTGAATAACGGGATGTTGTAAAATCCTGGCTTCAGACGTGGTACGAACAGCGTCTCCGGCGCATTCTGCGACCTGACCTCAAGGCGACCGTCCGGCGTGGTGATCTGGTAGGCTAGTGTCCGCCGGTTCACTCCGGGGAGCTGCGCGATCTGACCACCTGGAGTGGCGGAACCCGGATCGGTTCTGTCCAACTCACTGATAACAAATTCCAGACGTTCGGCCACTTCCTGTAGCGAGTTGTCGAGACGCTCCGTGACTTCGTAACGGGTAAAGGCCGCAACAAGAATACTGAGAAGCACCAGTGCACCAAGCACGATGATCAGTGTCCCAGACACGATACGGGACGCCAGGCTCCAACGCTTCATCGGGACGCATTCTCCGCGAGACTGTAGCCTCTGCCCCTGACCGTCACGATCAGACCAGGCCCGGTCTTCTTTCGTATCCTGCTGATAAAGACTTCGATGGCATTGCTCTCTACCTCGTCACTGAGGCCATAAAGAGCATCTTCAATCTGCTCACGACTGCATACAGCGCCAGGACGACGTGCAAGAAGTTCGACAATAGCCCATTCACGCGCAGAGAGATCAACTGTCTGGCCATCGCGTTCAAGCTGACGGCGCGCGAGGTCGATCCTGATAGTACCAATGATGACCTCGTTGTCTGGTAACGCCGCGTAACGCCTGGCAACAGCGTCGATGCGGGCAACGAGTTCATCGAGATCATAAGGTTTGACAATATAATCATCCGCACCTTCTGATAGCCCCGCTATCCTGTCACTGACCTGATCCTGAGCTGTGGTGATCAGGATGGCCATAGATGAACAGTCCCGCCGGATTTCCCGCAGTAGATCCCGACCATTACCGTCTGGAAGACCAAGATCCAAAAGCAGGAAATCATAAGAAGAGGCGATCAGGGCCGCACGAGCATCGGTTATGGTTTTAAACCAGTCGACGACATGTCCTGCTTGGCGAACGCGGTCTCTTACCGCCGAGCCTAGGGCGGGTTCATCTTCGATAATCAGGACTTTCATGAGATACGATTTTTCATAACACGCGCGTACAGGGAGGGCAGCACAAGAAGCGTCAGAAGTGTTGAGGAGATCAGACCACCGATGACGACCGTGGCCAGTGGGCGCTCGACCTCGGCGCCGGCACTGGTTGAGACCGCCATGGGGATAAAACCCAGACTGGCAACCAGAGCCGTCGCCATGACTGGACGGAAACGTTCTTCTGCAGCTTCATACGCGGCACGTGCAGCTTCCCGGCCTGCTACACGCAGGGAATTTATGGCGGTGATGAGTACCACGCCGTTCAGCACAGCCACACCGAACAGGGCGATAAATCCGATCCCGGCCGAGACGCTGAATGGCAGGTCACGCAGAGCGAGAGCCAGAATGCCACCTGTCGCAGCAACGGGCAGGTTGACGAAAACAAGCCCCGCCAACCAGACGGAATTCAGCGCAACGACAAGCAGGGCAAAAATTAATACCAGCGCAATCGGCACGACAACTCCCAGACGGGCCATGGCCGAGCGCAGATTCTGGAACTGCCCCGCCCACACGATGCGATAACCCGGAGGCAGGGTGACTTTTCTGCTGACGGCCTTCTGTGCTTCGGTGACAAAGGAACTGAGGTCACGTCCGCGCACATTGGCCTGCACGATCAGGCGGCGGCGGATATTATCCCGGCTAATACGAGGAGGGCCGTCCTGTACCGTAACCTGTGCGATCTCTGAAAGCAGGACCGCACCCCGCCCATCGGCGCGACGTATCCTCAGACGGGCGATCTGGTCGCGTGTGCCTGCCTGGGCAGGATCAAAACGGACCTGCGTGCTGATCAGGGCGTTGCCGACTGTGACGGGCCGTCCAAGATGACCACCGACTGCTTCAACCACGTTCAGAAGCTCTTGCTGGGAAATACCCAGCCGCGCTGCCTTCCGACGATCAATGTCGATATGGATGAAAGCAACGGTACCATCTCCCTGTGGAGCCACGTCAGCCGCACCGGGAATGGTTTTCATGACGCTCGCTACCCTGTCTCCCAGACGCGCCAGCGTAGCGAGATCATCGCCATAGATCGAGACGGCAATCTGCGTTCTGACACCGGATAGGAGATCATCCATCCGCATCTGCACGGGTTGACTCCATGACTGCTCCATTCCGGGCAGTTCAGTGCTCAGCACCTGACTCATCGCCGTAACGAGCCCCTCCTGTGTATGCGCCGTGGTCCACTGTGATGGTGGCTTCAGAAAAATGAAACTATCTGTCTCGTTAACACCCATCGGATCAGTAGGGATCGCCGATGTTCCCGTATTGCTGACCACGCTTGTGACCTCGGGAAAGCGGCGCAGGATACGCTCCTGGAGGCTGACTTCCTTCAGGGCCTCAGGCAGCGAAATTCCGGGCAGTCGCGTCGTTGTCACCGTCAGGGCTCCCTCGTCGAGAGACGGGATGAACTCGCCACCCAGATGCAGGCCAACCCAGACAGAAAAAGCAAAAATCGCAAAAGTCGTGCCAAACAGGGTCCGTGTCCGGTTTTCGCACCAGTTCAGTAGGGGACCGTAACCACGACGAAGAAAGGCAACCAGATGGGTATCTTCATGGCGACCAGAAGACTTCATCACCAGAGCTGCAATCACCGGTATCCCGACAACACAGTAGAGCAGTGAGGCCAGCAGGGCCATGATGACCGTCTGCGCCATGGGCCGGAACATCTTGCCCTCGATATCCTGCAATGTCAGGATCGGCAGATAGACCATCACAATGACAAGAATGCCGAAACTCACGGGCCGGAGCACTTCGGTTGCCGCCGAGACCACGAGGGTAGTCAGCGGCGTATTCTGTCCGTTAGCCCGGTCACGCGCACGATGGGTCATGAGATTTTCTACTACGACCAGAGAACTGTCGACGATCATGCCGAAGTCGATGGCGCCAAGGCTGAGCAGATTGGCGGAAATGCCGAACCATCGCATTCCTGCCATCGCACAGACGAGTGCAAACGGGATGACGGACGCAATAACCAGAGACGCCCGCCAGTCACCGATGACCACGATCAGAACACTGATGACCAGGAGTGCTCCAACAACAAGATTTTCCTTCACGGTCCTGATGGTGCTGTCTGTCAGGGTCGAACGCACGTAATAAGGATCAAGCGTCACACCTTTGGGAAGAGACTGACGAATGCCGGGAAGTGCCGCGTCGATGGCGGCTAACGTGGCGTCGGAACTCGCTCCCATGCGCATCATGATGACGCCTATGACGATTTCACCCTGACCATCCCGCGTGACGGCGCCAAGCCGTGTTCGCGGCCCCATGGAAATGCGTCCGGCATCCCGCAGAAAGATTGCCGAACCGTTGGCGTTGGTTCGGACGGGAATGGACCCAAAGTCATCAAGCGAGCTAATCAGGCCGCGTCCGACAACGATCTGCTGTTCCTCTCCATGCTCGATCCAGCCGCCGCCCGATGCGGAGTTGTTACCGTCCACCGCCCGGAAAACGTCATCGACCGACACACCGAGTGCAAGGAGACGTGCCTGATCGAGAGCGACCTGAAACGTCTGTTCGGCGCCGCCATTTACGTTCACGTCCACGACGCCTGGAATCAGCTTCAGTTGAGGCGCGACAGTCCACGTCATCAGGCGGTTCAGATCCATCAGCGAATAGCCATCGCCTTTGATCTGCAACTGCATGATTTCACCAAGGCCTGTCGCGAGCGGCCCGATGTTCACGCTGACCCCCGGCACGGATATCGTGCCTCTCGCCTGCTGAATCCGTTCTTCCACACGGGCGCGATCGAGATTGATATCTGTCTCATCCGCGAACTGGATGTAAACGACCGAGACCCCGGAGCGGGAGACCGAACGGAGATCGGTCATTTCCGGGATACCCGCCATGCTGGCCTCGATTGGAAAGGTGATCAGCCGTTCGACTTCTTCCGTGGCGAGGCCCGGTGCAACGACTGAAACGAGTACCTGCCGAGGGGAAATGTCAGGCACGGCTTCCACAGGAAGGCCCCGGACGATGACACAGCCGCTAATGAAGGTGAGGCAGATTACCCCAAGGACCAGCCAGCGTCTGGTTTGCAGGGCAGAGAGAACGTTACGCATGACGCTCTCAGTCTCCATCATTCATATCTGATACCAGCATCATTGCCTTCAGGGCGAATGCGCCTTGCGTTACGACCCGCTCGCCTACGGAGAGGCCAGAGGTAATGACTTTCTGCCCATTTCCCGTAGCACCGACATGCACTTCCTGTGGCCGAAACCGGTTTGGACCTACTGGCACAAATACGGTGCTTACGCCGTTGATTTCTGTGACAGCACTCTCTGGCACAATGATGCCTGTTGTCTTTTCGCGTGTTGGGAGATGGGTATTGAGGAACATGCCAGGATGAAGATTGCCTTCTGGATTGGGCACCGTGCTTATGACGCGTACGAGACCCGTGGCCGGATCGGCAATGTCACCTACCGAAGTTATTTTCGATCTCAGTAATATTATCCCTGCGTCCAACGCGAGTTCCGTGGTCTGCTCGTCACCCTGGACCACCTGCGCGGCGTCCTGTGGCAGGATGTCAGAAACAATCCATACCGAAGACATGTCTGTCAGCCCCATTAACTCCGTCGCGGGGGAGATGTCGTCTGCAATCCCAACGAACACGCTCTGCACTTCCGCTGTGGTCGGTGCAATGATTGACGATGTTTCATCCAAAGGGCCGGTCTGGGCTTTATCTGATTCCGTAACGGAGTTGTATTCTTCTTCGAGCTGATGCTTCAGCGTATCGACATCGGCCTGCCGGGCAATAACGTCGTCTCTTGCCGCCTGGAATACAGCCAGCCGACGCCTGGTTTCTCCTGCGGCAATTGTTGTTCCTTCCAGTTCATGCCCCCGATGGTAGGCTGATGCCGCATTCCGGGAGGCTGCCTGTGCTGTCGTCAGTGCCGCCTGTGCTCTTGTCATTTCAAGACGGACCAGATGCAATGAATGATCCTGATAGGTAAGAAGAGTCTCTCCCTTGTGCACATGCTGACCAGGGACCACTGCTACATTCAGAACTTTGCCGGACCCTGCGGGATGAATACGGACGACATGACCTGCCTCTGCTGTGACGGTTCCCATCGCGTCCAGATTTTTTGTGAGTGTACCACTCTTCGCGATCGAAATAACCAGAGCAGAATTCTTCTGCGCCGCTTCTCCCATTACGATAGTCGGCGTACTGTCGGTGGCCCGTGCAGGCCACTCGGTAATGCGAAAAACAATCGCAATATAAAGTAAATATTTCCAGTTTTTCATGAAAGCCGATGAAGCACTCACTGGAATTCTCCCGCGGCGATCAATGTCCGTATGATGGCGACGTGCCAGGCAATTTCCGTCTGGTTGCGACGTTGCAGGGCGTTGTAGGCGGCGGATCTCGCCCGCAGCAGTTCGACCAGCGATGTCTCACCGGCTTGCCATGATCGGCTCATCTCATTTGCGCGATTGTTCATGCTCTCGGCGGAGAGAACAGAATTTCTGAACATGTCTTTTGTGGCCGTCAGATGAGAAAAAACCTGGGTCAGTTCCTGCCTGACGTTGCGGCGGGCCTGCTGCTCCTGACTGATAGCCGCTGCCAGCTTGTTCCTGGCGTCCGCTTCCATGGGGACGTCACGGACATCGCTGGGAAGCGGGATGGAGACTGTTACACCCACGCGGTCGTCCCACGGGCTGCCATACTGTTTTTCGTGAATTGCAACTGCGCCGACTTCAGGGTTCGGCATGAAAGAGGTTTTGGCGAGATGCACGCCAGCTTCCGCTGCATGCACGGCCTGACGGGCGGCTTTGACGCGGGGATCGCTATTTTCGAGGGCTTCTGTGGAGGCAAGTCCGTCACGTGCTAATGTCTCGTTGTTAAAAGAGAGAATATCGGGAGTGGCCGGACGTCCCAGTAAGATATGAAGTGCTGAGGTCGCTGTCTTGACCTGCTCTTCCGCCAGAGAATATTCGCTGGCGGCGTTTGCCACTTCAGATGACACGATCTGCTGATCGGCAAGAGGCATCTCCCCGGCATGTACACCACGACTTACAGAAGCATGGATTTTCTCCAGCATCTCTTTCTGGATGCGTGCGATTGCCAGCCAGCGCTTGGCTATAATGACGTTGGCTGATGAATCCAGAACTTTCATAGCCACCGTCATTCGCGCCACATGTAGACGTTCCTGAATGGTCAACGCTTCGGCTCTGGCGACTCCAACGGTCGCACTGCCTTGTCCCGGAAGCCAGAGCGGCACAGACACTCCCCCTTGGTAGGTTGTGTATCCTTCGTTGCTGCCTATGGCATGATCATCGAAATACTGACCCGAGACAGTTGGGCCGCCGGCAAACCAGGAACCGGCTGCTTCTGCTCTTGCTGCTGCTGAGCGATAGTTTGTATTCAGTTCAGTCCGACTGGGATCGGCAGCCCACGCTGCTTCAACAGCTTGGGCGAACGTAATATTTTCTGCTTTCGCTTCTGAAAGTAGAATAGGGGAAAGTAAAATAAATAAGATATAATATATATATGTATGTTTTATATTTTTTCTTATTTTTTTTGATCTGGAGCGCGAACCCAGATAATAAACATCACGATCACACATAAAATTATGCTGCCTGTATGTATTAACACGTGAAAAAAACTGCGACATGTCCGATATCATACCAGATGAAGCTGACAGTTCGCTGAACGGCATCACTGAAATGAATACAGCAGAGAACATAAGTGGTGAGGGGGGGGATATTTAAGTCGAAACGGATGCATTCAACCCTATGCACGGAAAATAGACGGATATCGGTATTTTATGCCAAAGAGTATATTCGCTGATGGAAAATTTTTTCGGATTTTTGTTTGAAATAGAAGATTGACTCCGAAGAATTCGATGTTTTTATCTTCCTTTTGAGAGGCTAAGGCAAATTGGCTCTGGGGTCGTAGACTACTTATTGGACTGTTTTAACTACAGGTCGTTTACCTGTGCTTTACGCTTTCTGTCGCCTTTGCGCACATAGCACGGATGGTTGTTGACCTTATCCTACCGGAAAAGTGGGTGGGGGGGTGTTTCGGTGTGAACACCAGAGTCAGAGGGCTGCGCGAATTTTCGTGACGGGTTGAGAGGGTAGGGGAGAGTCTTCTGTCCGCCCGTCATGGAGCTTTTCGCCATGGCGACCGCTATTCCCAAAATCAGCCTGAGTTCGTCCCGCGACATCCCGTTCAACCGGCTGGTGCTGTCCCAGTCCAACGTGCGACGCGTGAAGTCCGGCCTGTCGATTGAGGAACTCGCCCGCGACATCGAGCGCCGCGGGCTGCTGCAGAGCCTGAATGTCCGTCCCATGCTTGATGGCGAAGGGGCCGAGACCGGCACTTACGAAGTCCCAGCCGGCGGACGGCGCTTTCGCGCGCTCGAACTGCTGGTGAAGCAGAAGAAACTGGCGAAGACCGCCCCGGTGCCCTGCGTGGTGCGCGAGGCCGGGTCGGCCATTCTCGCCGAGGAGGACTCTCTGGCCGAGAACGTCCAGCGGCTGGCCCTGCATCCGCTGGACCAGTTCCGGGCCTTTCGTGACATGCTGGAGAAGGGCATGTCCGAGGAGGAAATCGCAGCAGCGTTCTTCGTCGCACCGGCCGTGGTTAAACAGCGTCTGCGGCTGATGACCGTGTCCGACAGGTTGCTTGAAATCTATGAGCAGGACGGGATGCGGCTGGAACAGTTGATGGCCTTTTCCATCAGCGATGATCATGTCCGCCAGGAACAGGTCTGGGAGATCGTGTCCCAGAGCCATAACCGCGAGCCCTACGTCATCCGCCGCATGCTGACGGAAAAGACCGTCCGGGCATCGGACGCGCGCGCCCGCTTCGTCGGGCTGGACGCCTATGTCACGGCCGGTGGCCACATCATGCGCGACCTGTTCGAGGCAGACGACGGGGGCTGGCTGCAGGATCCGGCCATTCTGGACCGGCTGGTCATGGAAAAACTGCACGCTGCCGCCGAAGATATTCGTGCCGAGGGCTGGAAATGGGTGGAGACGGCCCTGTCATTACCGTGGGGGCACACACGGCAGTTCGCGGAAATTGATGGCACGGAAGTGTCGCTCTCCGACGAGGAAGCCGCCCGTCTCGAAGTCCTGCGTGCGGAGCAGGAAACCATCGAGGCCGAATATGCCCAGGCCGATGAATATCCAGACGAGGTGGATGCAAGGCTGGGCGGGATCGAACAGGCCATCCTTGTCCTGGAGGAACGACCTCTGGCGTTCGATCCTGCCGACATGGCGCGGGCAGGCGCTTTCGTCAGCCTCGCCAGCGATGGCACATTGCAGGTGGAGCGGGGCTTCGTGCTGCCCGAGGACATGCCGACCGAGCCCGAAGAGACCGATCATGCTGCGTATAATGGGCGGGATGAACGTCTTGCTGATGATGGCGGTGACGGGGGCAGAGGGGGAGATAGCACTTCTCCCGACGTTGAGCCCGAGGAAGAAGACGGGATCAAACCACTGCCTGACCGGCTTCTCACCGAACTGACGGCCTGGCGCACGCTGGCCCTGCGGGATGCCTTTGCCAGCAATCCGCACATCGCCCTGACCGAATTCCTGCACACACTGGTACGCGATGTTTACTGGCAGACACCGGGGGCTGACTGCCTTGAAGCCTATGTCCGGGAAATCCCGCTGCCCGTTCATTCACCTGACATGCCGGGCAGTGTGCCAGCCCATGCGCTGCGTCAGCGTAACGAGGGCTGGAAGCACGATCTGCCTGAGGACGAGGATGCGCTGTGGCGCTGGATTGCCGGGCTTGATGATACCAGCCGCATCGCCCTGCTGGCCCATTGCCTGTCCTTCGGCGTTAACGCGCTTTATGAGCGCATGCCCTCCTATGGCGCGGTGTCCCAGCGCAGCGTGACCGAGCGCCTCAAACGGGCAGACCGCCTGGCATCGGCCCTTAGCCTTGATCTGGTGGAGGCGGGCTGGCAGCCGACCGTCGAGAACTATCTCGGCCGGGTGACCAAGACGCGTATCCTGCAGGCGGTGCGGGAAGCGCGCGGCGATGAGGCGGTCGAGCGCATTGCGCATCTGAAGAAGCCCGACATGGCCCGCGAGGCCGAGCGACTGCTTGATGGTTCGGGCTGGCTGCCTGAGGCGTTGCGCACGGCAGGAGGCGCAGAGCAGGTGCCGGTTGAAACGGCAACGATGGACGCTATCGCTGCCGAGTAGCCTTTATGAGGTTTGGAACTTTGAGACAGCGGCTTCCGGTGCCCGGAAGCCGCTTTTTTCATGTCCGGCGCCCCGGAAAGAGGGAGAGGGCGGCTTCGCCTTTTGTGCCGAATATCGCCCTGCACGAGGCTCGCGTAGACCGGTCCGTTAAAGGAGGGGTCATCGAGCTTGAGCGAGAGATATTCGGCACCGCTGTCCTTGGCGGTCCGGCTCCACCCGGCCCCGAGTTCAACCCCGTTGGCGGCGACCCGGTAGTCGGGAGCCCGGTCATGCTCCCGGGTTACGGGCCGGATGGTCGCCTTGACGTTGATGTTGAGGGTGCGGATCGTGCCGTTGAAGATGCCGTCTTCGGTGCGGGTAAAGGTGCCGATCTGTGCCATTGTCGTATCTCCTGTCAGTGTATCGACGCCGCCCCATGCGGCCTCGATGGCGGTCTGCAGGCAACGGGACGGCTGGCCCGCACCCGCAGGGCCGCAGCGCAGCGGAGGACGGCGTCAGCCAGGGTTTTTGCCTCGCGAGGAATGCGCGTCAGCGCAGGGGAAAAAGCCTGGCCAAGCCGTTGCGGGAGCAAAGCCGGCATGGTGCCAGACACGCCTTTGAGAGAGGCCGTTTGGGGTGGGAGCAACAGACATCCGGGGATCCGATGCCGCACGACGGTCGCCGGACGCATTGAACCGTGGCAACAGACAGGCCGTCCCCTGCTCAGACGTCACGACAGGGCAGGTGCGGCACGATGGAAACCAGTCACCTGATCACGACGTGAGCGCCGATGCGGGGTCAGACCGTTCGATGCCGGTGTGACGGACGATCGACCAGGTGCTGCCGATGCTGAGCGCAGCCGTGATCGACACCTCCATCGAGGCCGGTCGGGCCGCACCCGTGCCGGACAGGCCGATCGTCACAAGCATGACATGGTCCCCGATCATATCGCGGCACGCCATTTCGGTCGTCCTGATCGATAGATCCCATGGTCATAATTCTGCTTCCACCCAACAGGAGGAGGCATCATGCCAACGGGTAATTATATCCGCCAGAATTCGGTTAAAGCACGACTGGCAGCTGGACTTGCAGCAAATCATGTCGAGGGTTTTCTTCAGTGGCTTCGCGAGAAGCAATACACACCTTTGACCGTTATAGAATTGGAGCGGCTGCTGGCATGCTGGACGCATTGGGCACGCGCGGCAGATTATACGCTCGCGACCATTCGCCAAGCATACATGGCTTCATCTACGCTGATCGCGTCGGGATATCGAGCGCGATTTCCCGGCGATCTCCGTCAGGATGTCGTGGGATGTGCCAAATTATTCATTATCTATTTGGAAACATGCAAAGTGCTGGATTCTTTGCCTGCTCCTGCCGAACCTGCTCTCCTCGTGGAATTCAGACATTGGGCATTGGAACAGCATGGTCTGGCAGAGACAACGCTCGGTTTTTACCTTCACGTCATTCGTCTTTTTGTTGCCTACATGGGTGAAGATCCGACCACTTATACGGCAGCCACCATCCGTGCCTTCGTCCTGGAACGGGGACAGAATGTCTCACAGTGTCGAGTAAAGGGCATCATTGTTTCAACACGGTCATTTCTGCGTTTTTTGGTTGCGACAAGGCGTTGTCCGTCGGGATTGGTGCATGCACTGCCCCGATCAGCAAACTGGCAGTTGACCTCCATCCCGCGATTTCTTCCGGACACGGAGATTGGGCGCATTATCGATGCGTGCGATGGCGAACAGTATCTCCGGGATCGGGCCATCATCCTGCTGCTGGCCCGTCTCGGGTTGCGTGCCAGCGAGGTCGCGCGCCTGACGTTTGACGATCTCGACTGGAGTCAGGGTCATATCCGGATCCATGGGAAAGGCCGCCGACTTGAACTGCTGCCCCTGACTCAGGAAATAGGCGACGCCATCATTGCCTATGTGACGCGTCAAAGACCGCCGCTGCCAACACACGCGTTGTTCGTCACGGTGGTCGCTCCGGTCCATGAGATTAACCGGATCGTCGTAAAATGTCTGGTCAATCGTGCCTTGACGCGGGCCGGCATAGATAGCCCGCATCGCGGCGCACATATTCTGCGTCATTCGGCGGCAACAGCCATGTTGCGTCATGGGGTGAGCCTGGCTGATGTCGGCTCAGTGCTCCGTCATCGCGATACAGCGATAACAGCCCATTATGCCAAGGTCGACCAGACCCTTCTCTCTGTCATTGCCCAGCCCTGGGGTGGGAGGGCACCATGCTGATTGACGACGTGAACCGCTATATAACCCTGCGCCGCTCACAGGGGTTCAAACTTGAAAAAACAGCCCGTCATCTCGAGGCATTTGCCCGCTATGCGGCGGAACGCGCCGATACCCATATTCGTATCGAGAGCGCGCTGGACTGGTCGTCTTCTACTTCGTCAACCCAACGCGCCCGATATCGAAAACTTCAGGAGCTTGCGCATTTTGCACGTTTTCTGCGCGCGGAAGATCCTCTTCATGAAGTTCCTGACCACCACATATTCTATTGCCCGGTATCGAGACCGACGCCTTATATCTATTCCCGGGACGAGATTGCCCGCATGCTTGCTGCGGCAGGTAATTTGCGTCGGCAGAAGCCCAGTCCGCTCAGGCAGCACATATACGTGATGCTGATCGGATTGCTTGCGTCGACCGGTCTGCGGGTCTCCGAGGCGCTGAATCTTCGGTTGTGTGATCTGTTATTGGGCGACGTGCTGCATATCCGTCAGACGAAATTCAATAAAAGCCGACTTGTTCCGATGCATCCGAGCGTCGCTGCCGCATTGCGCGACTACCTTGCTATCCGTGAGCAGTTCTCAGGGGAGGACGATCATATGTTTCTGTCCGTTGGTGGAAAGCCGATGGGCGTGGGAACCTTGTATGCAGCATTCCATGTCATCCTGCGCAAAGCAGGTATCGGTCAGGGGCGCACCCGTCGCCCCCGCATCCATGATCTCCGACATACCTTCGCGACACGGGTGCTCGAACAATGCTCAGCCCGGCGGGAGGATGTCGCTCGCGATTTTATCGCACTGTCGACATATCTCGGGCACGCACATATCCGATATACCTATTGGTATCTACAGGCGACACCCGAATTGATGAGGGATATCGCGGGAATGGCCGAATACCTGATCGGGGAGAGGCTGTCATGACCCCGATTGCACCTCTTATCGTCGGTTTTCTGCGTGACTATCTGCCCAATCAGCGTGGATTCAGCCCGCATAGTTGCGATGCCTATGCCCATAGTTTCATGCTGCTCTTTGCTTTTGTCTCTGCGAGATTACGTGTGCAGCCATCCCAGATCATGCTCGAACAGATCGATGCCGACATGGTCATAGCATTCCTCACCAATATCGAACGGGAGCGCGGCAACAGTGTTTCCACGCGGAATCTGCGGCTCGCGGCGATCAAGACCTTTATGCGCTATGTCGAATTGAAATATCCCAGAGCGCTGGAACAGGTTGCCCAGATCAGGGCGATCCCAAGCAAACGGCACGAGCAGAAGCTCGTTCAACATCTGACTCTGATCGAAATACGTGCCGTTCTCGATGCTCCCGATCTCAAGACCCGCGCAGGAATACGGGATCGGGCCATGCTGCATCTTTGCTTCGCAGCGGGATTACGTGTTTCTGAACTGGTTGGTGTCCGCCTTGAAGACGTCGTCCTGCATCCCGCACCCAGCGTCACGGTTTTGGGCAAGGGACGACGTGAACGCTGTCTGCCACTCTGGAAGGATACCGCGCGTGATATCCGGGCATGGCTCGCTGTCAGAGGCACGGCACCAACACCGGAATTATTTACCAACGCACAAGGCCGGACGATGACGCGCGCAGGCTTCGAATATATCCTGGAAAAACATGCGGCTTCAGCCGCAAGTCAATGTCCCACTTTATCAGATCGCGTGATTACACCTCATCTCTTGCGGCATAGCTGCGCGGTGACCATGCTTCAGGCCACGCGGGATATTCGCAAGGTTGCGCTCTGGCTGGGGCATGCGGATATCCGAACGACCGAGGTTTATCTGCGGATAGATCCATCCGAAAAACTCGAAGCAGTCGAGGCTGTGTTACCGCCGTCACTCCGGCGAGGACGTTTCAAGGCGCCCGACGCATTGATCGCTTCCCTGATGGCACATCGGGGAGCATGACATCGTCAGAATTTGGACCTGATCGCTCCATGGCGGTCAGGTTCTCTTCCATACCGGCACTCGGCGTGGGTCTGGTCGTGCCGGGAAATGATCGGG
>NZ_JAKVME010000003.1:0-80000 GCF_022483985.1 Acetobacter sp.
TAGCACATTGGGAAGCGGCCCCTTGAAGGGCCGCATTGCCTTGATGAAGGCAAGGGCGCGTAGCGCCCGCCGGCTTCATCAAGGCGGCCATGATCGGCCAGCGGGTCTCTAACCCGCCTTATTCACCAGGTTTGGCGTGAAGGGTTGGCGGGAGTGGCATAAGCCTCTGATCTGAATTAGGAACAGGGTGTCTAAGCCGAACCTGCCGCAGGGCAGAAAATACCACAGGCCACACCCGCCATGAACGATGATAGTGCAAGCCCATTCCGATTCCCAGCAGTGGCGCGCAAGAAAGTCACAGCCGCGTTCGACGGTGGGCGGTTGACCTCGGATGGCGGAGTTCTGCTGCTGGCACAGGCCGAGCGCGCGATGGGGATCTGCCGGCGGCTTGCGGCGTGCATTGCCGATCCGCGCGATCCGGCGCGGGTAATCCATCGCCTTGATGACATCCTGCGCGCCCGGATGTTCGCGATCGCGTGCGGCTACGAGGATGCCGATGATCTCGACGCCCTGCGCGATGATCCGGGCTTCCGCCTGGCGCTGGGCAAGCTGCCGGGATCGGGCGCAGGGCTCGCCAGCCAACCGACGATGAGCCGCTGGGAGAATGCACCGACCACGCGCGAACTGGCCCGGATGCTGGCCGCGATGATCGACATCTACTGCGCCAGCCATCCCGCCCCGCCGGCGGCAGTGACGCTGGACATCGATGATACCTGCGATGTCGTGCATGGCTATCAGCAGCTCTCGTTCTGGAACGGGCATCACGGCGAGCGCTGCTTCCTGCCGATCCATGTCTACGAGACCGCGACCGGCCGTCCGGTGGCCATGCTGCTGCGCACCGGCAAGACACCGTCGGGCGCCGAAGCTGCCGGCCACATCCGGCGCCTGGTGCGTCATATCCGCAGGCATTGGCCCCATACCCACATCACCATTCGCGGCGATGGGCACTATGGCCGGCCCGAGGTCATGGCCTTTTGCGAGGCGCACCGTGTCGATTACGTGTTCGGCCTGCCGACCAACGCCGCGCTGCGGGCCGATCCGGCCATCGTCGCTGCCGCCGATGCCTGCGCGGTCAAGCGGGCTCAGCGCCAATGCCCGGTCCTGCGCCATTATGCCCAGACCCGCTACGGCGCCAAAAGCTGGAAGGGCCAACGCCGCGTCGTCGCGCGGATCGAGGCCAGCACGCTGGGTATGGACATCCGCTATGTCGTCACCTCGCTGACCGAAGGCTCGGCCGAGCATATCTACGACACGCTCTACTGCGCGCGCGGCCAGGCCGAGAACCTGATCAAGCGACACAAGACGCAATTGGCCAGCGACCGCACTTCGTGCCGATCGGCCAATGCCAACCAGATGCGCCTCATCCTGCACACCGCCGCCTACTGGCTCTTGTGGCGCATCAGCCAGGAAATCCCCAAGGCCGCAGCACTTGCCACCGCAGAGTTCGCAACGCTGCGTTTGCGGCTGCTCAAGGTTGCCGCCCGGGTCATCGAGAGCGCCTCGCGAATCCGTATCGCCTTCGCCTCAGCCTGCCCCGATGCCGAGGTGTTCAAGACCATCGCCATCAACCTCCGGCTTGCACCAACATAGCCAGCGCGGCCATGCCGCAGAAAACCCCAACCCTCGTCCGTTCAACCCCGAAAAGCCCATCGATCCTGACCCGGCGAAATACGCCGCCGCCGGCGCTCGCCCAGGTCACGCGGCCAACGCCACTTCAAGCCCGGAAATCCAAAGCCCGACTGGCTCATGAATAAGACGGGCTAAAGTGAAGTTGTCGACTCAACACTTTGGAGACGGACCGACCATGACCAAGCGCAGTTCTACTCCCGCCGATGCCGTGCTGGTAGCCATCGACATGTCCAAGCACCGACAGGAGGTTCTGATTGAACGCCCGGAGGGCGGGCGCCGACGGCGGATGACCGTCATGGCCACAAAGGCTGACTACGATCGTCTCGCGGCCGACCTGGCGGACATAGGCAGATCTGTCATTGTCGGGTTCGAAGCTACCGGCAACTACCATCGCACATTGGCCCACCGGCTACTTGCTGCGGGTTTCGAGCTGCGCCTGATTTCATCGGTCGCCTTGGCCCGGACGCGC
Organism: Acetobacter sp.; assembly: GCF_022483985.1. NCBI lineage: Bacteria > Pseudomonadati > Pseudomonadota > Alphaproteobacteria > Acetobacterales > Acetobacteraceae > Acetobacter > Acetobacter sp. The sequence continues at coordinate 2,099 of NZ_JAKVME010000003.1, forward strand.
GAGGCATTGCACAACGGCTGGGACAAGAACGATTCCAAGGATGCCCAGGTGATCCTGCACATGCTCCGGATCGGCGCGACCCAGCGCTATGTCGATCCGCTGGCCGCCGGCATCAATGATCTGCAGGAGATGTCGAAGACGCACGAAGCCATTTCCAAGGTGAAGACCCAGACGTGGCATAGGATCCTCACGCACTATCTGCCGCTGTATTTTCCGGAGATCGAACGTTTCGCCGGCAACAGCCGCTCCGACTGGTTCCTGGCCCTGCTCGAGCGGTTTCCGACACCAGCCAGCATGACGGCCCTCGGCCAGGAGGCGTTCTCGAACGAAGCGTGGTCACTGGTCGGCCGCAAGGTGTCTAAGGCCCGCTTGATCAACGACATTTATGAGACCGCCTGCGCTTCCGTAGCGCTTCCCGTCGACGAGGATTCCGTTGCTATCACGATGTTCCGCATGGTCATCGCGCAGGCGCGCAGCCTGATCCGGCAACGCGACGAGATTGAACGAACCGCCCATGCCTTGCTCAGCGGAAACCGAGATTACCAACTCCTGCGCATGATCCCCGGGATCGGGCCGATCAACGCGCTGACCATCCTCGCGGAGGCTGGCGACCTTCGACGATTTGCGCACCACCGCCAGTTCCTGAAGTTCTGCGGGCTCGATCTTGCCACCTGTCAGTCCGGCACATTCCGCGGACGGACCAAGCTGTCAAAGTACGGTAATGCACGGCTTCGCCGTACCTTCTGGATGGCAACCCAAGTCGCCATCCGGCAGCGCGACAACAGCTTTCGTGACAAGCTTGGTCGCTATGTGGCCGGCCACGGCAACGACCCTGATCGCCGCCGCAAGGCGATGACTGCACTTACCGCCAAGATGGCGCGCGTCGCGCACGCCGTCATCAAGACGGGAACCGAGTACCGTCCGTTCGTCGAACGGGCGGACACCAGATGGAAGGACCCCTCTCTGTGGAGCCGTGAGGGCGCAGCTGCGACCCTGTAGATAATGTTCGGGCCTTCCATCTGGCATCCGCATCTCATTTTAAGGACGGTAAGGACCACGACCCGCGCGGCCGCTGGATCCTGTGTTTGCTATGGCCGAGAGCGCATTCCTTGACGATGGAAGCCATCTGGATCAGAACGCAACCAGCGCCGATCACAATCGGCGCAACGAGACCTGCTGGCCGTTTTCCGCCGCTGCTTCCCGACCTAGGACGTTGTCGCTGACAATGCAAGCCGGTTTGCCATAGAGCCGCACCAATGTGTCGAGTTCGCGCGCCACCCGGGCACCAGAGATGCTGGTATCCGCCACCAGGCACAGGTTCTCCCGGCAACAGTCATCATTGATCGCCAGAATCCGGAACTTGCGCGATGCGCCGAAGGTGTCGGACACGAAGTCCATCGACCAGCGAGCGCCCGGAGCCAGCGGCACGGGCAGCGGCGTGCGGCTGCCCCGCGCCCGTTTGCGTCCGCGACGCCGGCGCACTGACAAGCCTTCCTCCCGATAGAGCCGGTAGAGCTTCTTGTGGTTCATGGTCATCCCCTGGCGTTCGAGCATGATGCCGATCCGCCGGTAGCCAAACCGGCGGCGCTTGCCCGCAACCTCCTTCATGGCGTCACGGATGGCGCTATGGTCAGGCGAGCGTTCGCGCCGAACCGTTTTGGGATCGACACCAATCAGCCCGCAGGCCCGGCGTTGCGAGATCTCATAGTCCCGCAACACCCGCAGCACCGCGTCCCGCCGCTGGACCGGTGTCGTCAGACTTTTCCCAGCAAATCCTTCAGGATGACGTTGTCGAGCATACTGTCGGCCAGCAGGCGCTTGAGCTTGCCGTTCTCATCCTCAAGCTGCCGCAGGCGGCGGGTATCGGATACTTCCAATCCGCCGTATTTGGCCTTCAGCTTGTAGAACGTCGCCGTGCTCAGTCCGTGCTTGCGGCAAACATCCACAGTCGGCAGCCCGGCCTCCTGCTCCTTGATCATCCCGATAATCTGCGCCTCGGTGAAACGGCTCTTCCTCATGCGGCTGCTCCTTCTCGTGGACAGACTCTACATCAGAATGAGGGATCTTTCGGGGGGCAGGTCAACCTCATTTCCCTGAGCAAATGCCACGCTCCAAACTGTGGAGACCATCCCAGCGGCCAGATGCGCGGCGGGATCATCGTGCGGACGATTGGCTGCGCCAGCGAGGACAATGGCTAAAGCAGCGAACCTAACCCCGCCGGCGAACCCCGCTCGACACCGCCTCCAGGGGGCGGCATCATTTCGGAATCCGGGGGCGACTATTTCTCGGAACAGGGGGGCGGCATCATTTCGGAATTGGGGGGCGGCTTCCCTCGGAATCTACAGGCTTCCGCCTTCGGAGGGCAGCGGAGATCAATAGGACCAGAACAGCCCTCGTGCGCCTTCCCATGAGGCGTCACCCACACCAAAAGTACGCCATGACGTCCCACAGTGCTCTTTTGGGCGCTGACAACCTGCTGACAATAGGCCTCTATGGAGGCGTTGTCAGCAAAAACGGTCCCGAAGGACCGTCTTTATCGACCTGATTTTCAAGAGAAAATCTGGAGCGGGCGAAGGGATTCGAACCCTCGACCCCAACCTTGGCAAGGTTGTGCTCTACCCCTGAGCTACGCCCGCTTCGTCTGCGATGAGCGGTGATTTAAAGCAGGCTTCCGCGCTGCGCAAGCCCTTCGGCGCAGATTTTTCACAAATTTTTCCGCACCGAACAGCCAGCCATGGAAGGTTCGTAAAAACCCTCAGATTCCGGGGAGTTCGTTGGCGGTCACGACTCTCCAGACACCGTCATGACACTCCAGAATCGTGAGCGAGAGATTCTGGATCGAGAAATGCAGCGCCGTATCCGCGTCGATCTTCAGTGCGTGCGCCAGCGCCGCCCGGATGGCTCCGCCATGACTCACGACGACCATGTCCTGTTTCGCATGACTGGCTGCCAGCATGCTCAGCGCATGTCCGACGCGGCGGCACACATCGACCATGTTTTCCCCACCCGGAGGCCGTTCCTCGCCAGAAAGCGGCCAGAAATAATGCGGGGCGCGTTCAAGTTTTTTCGGGAACTCGGCATGCGGCAGGCCCTGCCATTCGCCCAGTTCCTGTTCCAGAAATCCCGGTTCGACCGTCAGCGGACGTTCTCCATAACCGGCATTCTGGATGGCTTCCGCCGTACGACGGGTGCGGGAAAGAGGTGTGACAAACCAGTGTGCGTCGGAGGGCAGACGTCGGGCCAGCGCCTCATACATCGGCTGCTGCGCCACGAGGCTTTCCGGGCAGAGCGGAACATCCATCGTGCCATACATCATGGCGCGGGCGTTCTGTTCCACCAGAGCGTGGCGGATCAGCCAGAAGCGCGTGACGCCTCTTTCAAGCCGGGGAGCATCGAGAAAATTTCCCTGATTGTTCTGCCCTGCCGGGCATGCATCCGGGGCGGCTGAAGCCATCATTTCTCTCCATTCTGTTGTGACAGACTCCGCACCGGAGCCGGAACCGGCAGGGTAGCGGGTGCGTAGGTCGGCAGCGGGTCATAGCGCGCAATGCGTTCCCAGTGGTGACAGATCAGGGAAATTTTTGCGAGAATCATGCGGGCATCGGCAATTTCACGCGCCAGTCTTACTTCCGTGCTCAAATCGGCGTGAACAGGCTCGCCGGATATGAGGCGGGCACCGGCTGAAATTCTCAGGGCGCCTGCGTTCTCGCCATCAAGCGCCCTGCTGGGCACCGCAACGGGTTGCCCGATATGGCAGAGCAGACCGGCCACCTCACTTTCGCGCTCCGGTTCGTCAGGGCCGAAAACCGGTCGAAGATCCGCGTTCAGCCAGTGATAGAGCTGACGGGCCTTTTCAAGCTCAAGCGGAATGAAGCCATCTTTTGCGTCATGACCGGGAGCGCGGACCAGAAAACTGAGGATGGTGGTCATATCATCCCACGAGTCCGGCAGGATGGCGCGCACGGGTGTCGGCGTCTCCAGCAGCAGCACATCGGGACAACGTGTCATGGCCTCCCTGACGCCGGACAGGAAGCGCTCAAGACGCCACCGGATTTCCAGCGGCGGAATGCTGGTCAGCGCCTCCATCTCGGCCAGCGCCGCCGCCCAGCGCAGAACCAGACCGTGATTCACCACATCCGAGAGACCGCGGGTGGCCCTGCATTCAGGCCATTCGCCGCATCCGGCATAGGCTTTCAGGCCAGCGGGAAGAACGTCGTGGTCGAGACGCTCCCTCCACGCCTCCGGCAGCAGCAGCGCACCGCAGAATGGCGGTCCCGTGAAGAATTTTGATCCCGTGATCATGACGGCGCGTCCGGCGCGGACCCAGCCGCCGATCCGTGAAGGCATCAGGCGCGCCTGACAGGCATCCACGACGATATCGCACTCGGGTCCGAACGCGCGGGAGAAAGTCTCCAGCGCCGTTTCGTTGGGGGCCAGCAGGCCGGTCTTGGAAAGGTCCAACTGGTGCAGCAGCACATGACGACCCGCCCGGATCGCCCGTTCCATATGAGCCCGACATTCTGCCGTCAGAATGGTCTTGTCCACCTCGCACCCGTCCGGAGTCCGCAGACGAACTTCCTCGACGGTATTCCCGGCGACCGGACCGAATCCTTCGATGGCCTCGCCACGTGGAACATGGGGGCTGCGGGCCGTATCGGCCGCGAAATGACGGCCCGCCGCAGCGAGAGGAACGCCCCGTCCGGTTTCTTCCGGCGCGATGAGGATATTGGTGACCGGCTTTCGCGCCGGATTCATTTCCGCGATGGCCAGAGCCGCTAGTTCGCAGTCGGTGCCTGAAGGCGCGAGAATGACCCGCTCGCCGTCCCGCAGGCCGTAATACCGGGCCAGCCTGTTACGAATGTTCCCAGCCGTTTCAATAAGCATTGAATGGCTACAATCGTATAACAGCGCTCTTTGCAGCCGAATCCGCACCCGTTCAGCCGCTGCGAAGCCGCGCTCTGAGACGGAGGAGGCGGTGGAGGACGCGAACGTCGCGGCCCAGGGACGAGGCCGATGCGAACAGCCGTAATGATTGAGGCCGTTCCGGGGATCAAGCCGGAGTCGCGCATCACCTCCGGACGCCATCAGGACTTCCAGCGGTCCGATGAGCGACCATGTTTTGGTCAGCCATGAGAAAAGCGCTTCAAAGAGCGGAAGAGGCGGCGTTGCCTCGCCACCCGCCTCGGCAGAGAGATGGGTTTTCAGCGTGTCCCATATTGTCATGAGAACGCCCGGTGAGGGTGGCTGAACACCTCCCATGAGAGCGACCCAGACCGGGGGTGACGTGTCCTGACCCGCGCCTCCATCAAGCGCCTCGAACAGAGCCGCGGTTCGGGCCGCGGCGAAACTGGCCCGCAGCAGAAGTGGCAGAGGCAGGGGCGCCGTCGTTTCCCTGCGCAGGATGTCTTCAACCAGCAGAGTCAGTTCCAGACCATGACGGAGGGTCCATGCCGTTCCTGTCCGGAGGATTCGTTCCGCGAAGATAAGGCGCATCCGGTCCGGCGTTTTTCCGCTGATCGTGAAAGAGTCAGCGCCTCTTCCTGTCACAATTTCGACACGGGTTTCGTCCGCCACACACCGAAGATCAGGCCGTTTCAGGAGGTGAAACACTGCGATGGCGGACGACTGTGCCAATATGAGAGCATCCTGTTGCCGTTAAATGAACATCAAGAGTGCCATAACTATGGTTAATCGGATACTCAGGCGTGCAGCTTGTTGTAACAGATGCGTGACGTGTCGTGCTGGCGGTACAGACCAGCCTTCGCTATAGGCTGTAGTGCCCCTTGGAAGGCACTCGAAACGGGATGATTTGATGCGTATTCTTCTCACTGGCGGATGTGGATTTATCGGGTCCGCAGTTGTGCGCCATATTATCGGCGCTACCGAACATTCGGTGCTCAATGTGGACTGCATGACCTACGCCGCGTCACCGGAAACGGTGGCCGCCGTCGCTTCGTCAGATCGCTATCAGTTCGCTCAGGTCAACATCACGGACGGTCCGGCGCTGGCGAAGCTGTTCGAGGACTTCCGTCCCGATGCTGTCATGCATCTGGCGGCTGAAAGCCATGTGGACCGCTCCATCGACGGACCCGGCGTGTTCATCCAGACCAACGTGGTCGGCACCTACACGCTGCTGGAGGCCGCCCGTGGCTACTGGCAGACGCTGGACGAGACTGCCCGCAAGGCCTTCCGCTTTCACCACATTTCCACTGACGAAGTCTTTGGCGCGCTGGAACTGGACGATCCTCCGTTCACCGAAACGACGCCTTACGACCCGCGCAGCCCGTATTCCGCCTCCAAGGCGTCGTCCGATCATCTGGTCCGCGCCTGGTATCACACCTATGGCCTGCCGACCTTCGTGACCAACACGACCAACAATTACGGCATCTGGCATTTCCCGGAAAAACTGATCCCGCTGGTGACGATCAACGCCATCGAGGGCAAGGAACTGCCGGTTTATGGCAAGGGTGAGAACGTCCGTGACTGGCTGTTCGTGGAAGATCACGCGGAAGCGCTGGTCAAGGCCGTCGAAGTCGGCAAGCCCGGCGAGACCTACGCCATCGGCGCCCGTCAGCCGCGCACGAACCTTGAGGTCGTGAAGGCGATCTGCTCCGTTCTGGACGAGCTTCTGCCTGACCCCGCTGGGCCGCGTGAGCGTCTCATCCGCTTCGTCACCGATCGCCCCGGACATGATTTCAAGTATGAGATCGATCCGACGCACGCGGAGACCGAACTGGGCTGGAAAGCCAAGCACAATTTCGAATCTGGCATCCGCCGCACCATCCAGTGGTATCTCGATAACCGCGACTGGTGGGAATCCATCCGTTCACGTCGCTACACAGGCGAACGTCTCGGTCAGGCCAAGAAATAACCCCTCCGGAAACGCATAATCATGAGCAAGACACCACCCGTCGAGACCAAAATGAAGGGTATTCTGTTGGCCGGAGGTTCAGGCACGCGCCTGTATCCGATGACCCTCGCCGCCAGCAAGCAACTGCTGCCGGTCTACGACAAGCCGATGATCTATTATCCGCTGACGACGCTCATGCTCGCCGGCATCCGGGACATCATGATCATCTCCACCCCCGCCGACCTGCCGCAGTTCAAGCGTCTGCTCGGCGACGGTTCGCAGTTCGGCGTCCGCTTCGAATATCGTGAACAGCCGACCCCCGATGGCATCGCGCAGGCCTTCCTGATCGCGGGCGAGTGGCTGAAAGGCAGCCCCTGCGCTCTGGTGCTCGGTGACAACCTGATCTTTGCCGATCATCTGTCCGCCCTGCTCCAGAAGGCTGGCAAGATCGAGAAAGGCGCGACCGTATTCGCCTATCAGGTCCGTGATCCGGAACGCTACGGCGTGGTCAGCTTCGATGAGACCGGCAAGGCTCTCACGGTTGAGGAAAAACCGGCTGAGCCGGCTTCCAACTGGGCCATCACCGGCCTCTATTTCTACGATGACCGTGTGTATGACTTCGCCCGCAAGGTGAAGCCTTCCGCGCGCGGCGAACTGGAAATCACCGACCTCAACCGTTTCTACCTTGAGGAAGGCACATTGCAGGTCGATCGTCTGGGTCGTGGCTGCGCGTGGCTGGACGCCGGACTGCCGGAAAGCCTCATGCAGGCCGGTCAGTTCGTCCACACGATTCAGGCGCGTCAGGGCATGCTCGTCGGCTCGCCGGGAGAAGTGGCCTTCCGCATGGGTTATATCACTGCGGACCAGCTTCGGGATCACGCCGCGAAGATGGGCAAGACCGAACTTGGTCGTGTGCTGAAAGAACTGGCCGACCACGGCCAGCAGGGCTGAACACCCCGTCTCCCCCTTGCCCGACCGACGGACAGGGGGGAAAGTTCACCAGTACGGCACCGCGATTGTTGCAAAAGGGCCGTCATGGCCCGTTTTTTATGGAGTAGAGTCTATGAAGGTCGAGCGTCTGGCTATTCCCGACGTCATTCTCGTCACCCCGCCGCGATTCTCCGACAATCGTGGGTTCTTCTCCGAAACCTACAATATCGACCGTATGAAGGACGCCGGGATCACCCTCCCCTTCGTGCAGGACAACCAGAGCCTGTCCCGTCAGAAAGGCGTGGTCCGTGGCCTGCACTGCCAGCTCGATCCGCATGCACAGGGCAAGCTCGTGCGCTGCACCAAGGGCGCGATCTGGGATGTCGCCATCGACGCCCGCACAGGCTCCCCGACCTACGGCAAGTGGGTAGCGGCTGAGCTGTCCGAGGAAAACTGGTCGCAACTCTGGATTCCGCCGGGCTTCCTGCACGGCTTCTGCACTCTCACGGACAATGCCGAGGTGCAGTACAAATGCACCGGCCTGTATGACAAGGCGTCCGAACGTGCAGTGATCTGGAACAGCACGGAACTGGCGATCGACTGGCCGATCAAGCCGGAAGAGGCCGTGCTGTCCGACAAGGATCTGGAAGCGCCTGAGTTTTCCGCAGCCAAGGGATGGTTCGAATACAAATGACCGACAGTTCCAGCAAAGGTCCGATCCTCGTCACTGGCGGCAACGGACAGCTCGCCACGTCTCTGGCCAATCTTGGCGCCCCGCGCATTGATCGCGTGGGGCGTCCCGAGTTCGATTTCGCCAGGCCGGAAACCATCGAAGCCGTGCTTGACGCGCACAGGCCCGTCGCCGTGGTGAACGCTGCCGCATGGACGGCCGTCGATCTCGCGGAGACGGAAGTCGCGGGTGCGGAAGCGGCCAACAGCACCGGCCCGGCCCTGCTGGCTGCCGCCTGCGCCAGACGCAACATCCCCTTCATTCATGTCTCCACGGACTATGTGTTTTCCGGTGACAAGGGCGCTCCCTATCTGGAGAGTGACCCGGTTTCCCCCGACACCGTCTATGGCCGCACGAAGGCCGAGGGTGAGCAGAAGGTTCTGGCGGCTGACCCGAAGGCCATCATCCTACGCACCTCATGGGTTTATTCCGCGCACGGCAAGAATTTCGTCCGCACGATGATCAATGCCGGTGCGAAGAACCCGGCCCTGAAGGTTGTGGGCGACCAGCGAGGCAATCCGACCAGTTCGGACGATCTGGCCGAGGCGATTCTCTCCATCCTCGCGCTGATCGAGCGTGACGGCTGGGAGGATCAGTATGCGGGCATCTACCATGCCTGCGGCACAGGAGAGGCGACATGGCATGAGCTGGCTGTCGCGGCGCTGGAAAACGCGGCGCGTCATGGTCAGAAAATGCCGGAAGTCGCAGCCATCCGCACCGAAGACTGGCCGACACCAGCCAAGCGCCCGGCTGATTCGCGCATGGACAACAGCAAGCTGAACGACGTGTTCGGCGTGAAGATGCCGGACTGGCGTCAGAGCGTAACGCGTACAGTCGATATGCTGTTTTCCGGCAAGACGGACTGACGGCACGCAGCCGGACAATGGGCGCATCTTCATGAATTCAGGTGACGATGCCTCGTTTCCGGACCGTGTTCCCCGACTTGTCTCCTCCCGGATGAGAAACGCGTCGTCCGGCGTTACGATCCTGCTATCCGTTCATAACGGCGAAGCCTATCTGAACGCCCAGATCGATTCCTTTCTGGCTCAGGATTATACCAACTGGAGATTGATCTGGCGGGATGACGGGTCATCCGATGCGTCCCGCTCTATTGTCCGGGCCTTCGCCGCCCATCGTGGCGCCGGACGCTGTCTGGAAATCGACGCAGGGACTTCGGCCTGTCTCGGCATCGCCGAGTCCTACCGCCGCCTCCTCGCGCATGTGCGGCCCGGCGCCATGGTCGCTTTTTCAGATCAGGACGATGTCTGGCTTCCCGACAAACTCCAACGCGCCGTCACCCGCCTTGGGGACGTTCCGGCGGGAACGCCCGCCCTTTACTGCGCCCGGCAGGTCCTTACGGACAACACCCTGAAACCCATCGGGCTCTCGCCTGCCCTGACACCGCCAGCAAGCTGCCTTTCGGCCCTGACACAGAATATCGCAACCGGATGCACGGTCGTTTTCAATGCCGCAACGCTGGCACTGCTTATGGCGACGCAGCCTCCGCCGTCACTCATTCTGCATGACTGGTGGGCCTATCTGACGGTCTCCGCGGCGGGCGGCACGATCTGCGTCGATAACAGTCCGAGCATCCTTTACCGGCAGCACGGCGCCAACGCGATCGGAGCCGCGCCATCCAGACTGAACCGGGGTAAGGCCGCGCTCCGCAGAGGACCGACGGCGTTCATGGCGATCTTCCGGTCCAGTCTCGACTGGTTGCTGGCTCACGGCACCATCCTTTCGCCTGAGACCATCGACGCTCTTGTCATCATTCGCGATGGCCTGAGAGGCGGTCCGCTGTCACGGATGCGGCTCCTGTGGCGTTTCCCGCATCTCGCACGAGCCGGTTTCGCGGAGAACCTGCTGTTCCGTCTCTGGTTTGTCTGCGGATAATATCAGCGGCCTTTTTGCCTGACCTTTTCTGCCGGGGAGATTGACAGGGCGCTACCCCGAACCCCGCCAAAGGCGCGCCTTTGGAAACTGTTTTATGATCAATAAATCGGGACGCAGGGACCTCCGATTCCTGCCGGGTGCGGGCAGAACCGGCTTCGACCTATGTCCTTCCTGTCGCCGACAGGTCGCCTATTTGCCCTTGGTGCCTGTTTTTGCGAGAACACAGGCTGATCGGATCAACCAGAGGAGCGCGTCCATGTTTCTGGCCCACAGGAACGGCCAGCCAGCCTGCGCTGTCGTGACTGAGGCGGATGCCAGAGGCGCTGTCTGGCTCGATCTTGTCGATCCAACAGACTCCGAGCGCGATCTGGCTGCGCATCTGACCGGTAAAATCATTCCGCAGCGCAGCGATCTGGAAGAGATCGAAAGTTCTTCAAGACTGCATACGGACGATGACGCCGTCTACATGTCGCTGCCGCTGGTGCGGCGCACGGAGACGGATCTTTATTCTTCTCCCATCGGTTTTGTGCTGACTCCCAACTGGCTCGTAACCATCCGGTTTTCCGACTACGCTTCCTTTGACAACGCCGCACGTCAGGTCGCGGAATCCAGAACCGGTCTCAGCAGTGACGACAGTCTGGTCATGATTCTCGAATGTATCGTGGATCGTCTGGCTGATGTTCTTGAGCATGTGGGACTCAATCTGAATCAGCTCTCCCGTGATGTGTTCGCCGGATACGACCCCAAAGGCAACACGAGGCTCGCATCATGGCAACGCACCATCCTGCGGCGGGTGGGACATGCCGAGGATTTCAGTTCGCTGATCCGTGACAGCCTGCTCGGCCTTGACCGTATCTCGATCTTCATCAGCGAGAACCGCAAGCACACACTTCCGCACGGTCTTGCCGCCCGTCTGGCCACGGTCAGCCGCGATGTCACGTCCCTGACGGACTTTGTTTCCCAGCTTTCCAACAAGATTCAGTTTCTGCTCGATGCGGCGCTGGGTTTCATCAGCATCGAACAGAATGACGGCATGAAGATCCTGACCGTGGTCAGCTTCATCGGTGTCGCCCCGACATTGATCGCCGGCATTTACGGGATGAACTTCAAGGATATTCCCGAGTTATCGTGGTCGTATGGATACTGGTATTCCCTGTGCGCCATGCTTGCCTCCGTTATCCTGCCGCTGCTCTGGTTCTGGCGGATCGGCTGGCTCAAGGGAGGCAATCGATAGGCCGGAAACACCGCGTCTACAGTGAGCAGGGGTTTCCGGCCCAACTTCTGTATCGTCGCCAGTGCGCCAGCATTAGCCGTCGGACCGAAAAACCTCGGAAGATCACCCCCCCCCTCCCGCCGGATGATGACCGAACCGCAGCGTCTCCGGACCGGTTTTCGTGACACGATGCCCGATCTTCCAAGGGTGAATGCGCCTGACCCGGCACTCCCTGCATTCAGCCCGGATCGGCACGTTTCATGGACATATTCTCGCTGCGCGTCCCGCCCTTTCCGAAGTGCTTTACGCTGGATCGCGTCACGCTCCGTCTGATGCCGGTTTCCCCTGAACATGCTCCTTCCCGACATCTCCGCTGGACAGTATCGGGCGACAAAAACCGGCTTCCGGGTAGCGCTGGTGTCTGTCGTGTGTGGTCCATGAGCGAACAGCCATGAGCTCGATAAAAATTGCTTGACAGAACAAAAACACGTGTCTACTCGGACAGCACCGCTGGTAAGTCTCTTGCCGGTGCGTTCCTCAAAATCAGGATTTCGCCCATCGGACGCGATAAACATCGTGATGCTCCGGGGCTGTGCCGAATGATGGCCAGTCTGCGAAAACCTTGACCCTTTCCGGTATTCTGCCTGCCACATCAAGGCGCACTCTGCATGCATCTCGCTGAACTGAAGGCCAAGTCTGCGGCCGATCTTCTCTCCTATGCCGAGGAACTCGGCGTGGAGAACGCCTCCTCGCTTCGCAAGCAGGAGCTCCTTTTCGCCATTCTCAAGACGCTGGCCGACAATGACCAAGCGATTTACGGCGACGGCACCCTTGAAATCCTGCCGGACGGCTTTGGCTATCTCCGCTCTCCGGAAGCCAACTACCTTTCCGGGCCGGATGACATCTACATCTCTCCGCTTCAGGTGCGCCGCTTCGGCCTGCGCACAGGCGATACGGTCGAAGGCCAGATCCGCGCCCCGCGCGACGGCGAGCGTTACTTCTCGCTGCTGAAGGTCAACACGATCAATTTCGAGCCGCCCGAAGCGGTCCGTCATCGCATCAACTTCGACAACCTCACGCCGCTCTATCCGGAGCGTCGCCTGCAGATGGAAGTCGAAGGACAGGGCGAAGTCGAGCCAGCGCCGACCAAGGGCAAGAAGGGCACGCAACGCGACTTCACGTCCCGCGTCATCGACCTTGTCGCGCCGATCGGCATGGGCCAGCGCGCGCTGATCGTCGCGCCGCCGCGCACCGGCAAAACCGTGATGCTCCAGAGCATCGCCAGTTCGATCTCAGCCAATCATCCGGAAGTCTTCCTGATCGTCCTGCTGATTGACGAACGTCCGGAAGAAGTCACCGACATGGCCCGCTCCGTGCGTGGTGAAGTCGTGGCCTCGACCTTCGATGAACCCGCACAGCGTCACGTGCAGGTCACGGAAATGGTGCTGGAGAAGGCCAAGCGTCTCGTCGAGCACAAGCGCGACGTGGTCATCCTGCTCGACTCGATCACCCGTCTGGCCCGAGCCTACAACACCGTCGTTCCTTCATCGGGCAAGGTGCTGACCGGTGGTGTGGACGCCAATGCGCTCCAGCGTCCGAAGCGTTTCTTCGGTGCGGCCCGTAACATTGAGGAAGGCGGCTCGCTGACGATCATCGCGACCGCGCTGATCGACACCGGTTCGCGTATGGACGAAGTCATCTTCGAAGAGTTCAAGGGCACGGGTAACTCCGAACTCATCCTTGACCGCAAACTGGCTGACAAGCGCGTCTTCCCGGCGATCGACATCACCAAGAGCGGCACGCGTAAGGAAGAGATGCTGGTCGATCGCGCCACGCTCTCGAAAATGTGGGTGCTGCGTCGTATCCTCGCGCCGATGGGCACGATGGACGCCATGGAGTTCCTGCTCGACAAGCTGAAATACAGCAAGTCGAACAATGACTTCTTTGAAGCGATGAATAACTGATTTTTCAGCGCCTGATGGACTGATACCTGAAATGCCGTCTCCCTGAGACGGCATTTTTTGTGTCTGTATCTTTTGATGGAATGAAGCCTGTATCCGGAAAAGCACTGGCTCTTTAGCCATCCATTTCAACAGGTCTGGATCAGGGGAGATGTGCTGCGTTGTGAGATTCGCGACTCGGTCTTGAACGTTCCTGTTAATATTTACGAAGCATATCCGTGTTTTTTGCCATTTCCGACTGGAGCCGGTCCAGCTTAAATGGGCGCTTCGTTTCTTTCAAAAATCATGCTGGAAATAAACAGCCGTCCGGTTATTTCGGTAGAGGTTCATCGGTAATATGCGTGCGACATGTTGTCGGCGCATTTTTTGAAATACCGAGGTATTTTAGTGCTGTCATATAGATACGGACACACATCCCATCGACAGGATTATCTCCAAAACAATACCTTGATTACGAAAGCGGTCAATCTTTACCTTCCTTCCACTTCGCGAGATGGATGCGCTTGACGAAATACGATCATGCCTACAGACTTCGGACATAAGGCAATGGATTCTGCCTGATCTTTTCGAAGGTCGAACTGCCTGCAAAGGCTGATGATTCCTACCCCCGCTATAGAAGCATGGAGGAGGAGTCTGTTCAGAATCATAGGTCTTTTCTGGAAATCATCACGTTGAATCGCTGCCTGAACCGGCAGCCCGCAACCATTTCCCGGACTCTGAAAAGATCCAGATTCCAACTGATTTTTTGTTTTGTCCGTAAGATGGATGGTCAGGTTTTCAGGTAATGACAACCTTATCTGGGGAAAGTAGTCATGCGTATTCTCGTCATTCTCGACCGTCCTGAGACAGCGCTCCTTACGCTGGAAACGGTTGGCCTTCTTATAAAAAAAATCCCTGACTGTGCTATCAAGATCCTTCATCCACGTCTGGCTGCCGATCCAAAATTCCAGTCACCGGACGAAGGCATCCCCAGCGCCGATGACACGACACACTTTGAAAATGAAATGGCTGCTCGATCTGCTGCGCTGCTCAGAGTCTTCAAAGAATGGCGTGCGATTTCATCCCCATTGGAAAAAGCTGAATGGTCTGAAATCTCAGGGATTCCACGTGCGATCGTCGCCGAACAGGCCGCAATGGCCGACCTGACGGTTCTGGGACGCCCGCTTTCTGATGATCCTGATTATGTCAGGCAGGCCTTTGACGGCGCCCTGTATGACGCGCAAGCAACGGTTCTCATTACACCTCTCCAGCGGAAGCAGACTGTGGCAACCCGTCCGGTGATTGCCTGGCATCCGTCAGCCAGTCTGGAGCAGCTTGTCATCGAGGCGCATCCGCTGCTGAAGCAGGCTGCCCACGTCACGGTCCTTATTGGCGAAGAGCGGGAGAATGAAGAACAAACGCCCGATATCGTCCACGAGCTTCGTTCCGGGAATATTCCTGTTTGCGTAGAACGTTTTATCATTCCCCCTTCCGGTGCTGGAGAGGAAATCAGAAAACGTGCGCTCGCCGCAGGCGGCGACCTGCTGGTCATGGGAGCCTATACCCACTCGCATTTTCTCGAATGGCTTTTCGGCGGTGCAACGCAGGATATCCTCGCACACGACACGCTTCCCATTCTCACACATCACTGACCGGAGACAAAACGGGACATGCCCACAACCATATTACCGACGATCCTGATTGCACTGGGCGGCGCTGCCGGAACCCTGCTGCGATACTGGGTCGGCCTCGCAATGACGCGCTGGAGTCAGTCTCTCCCCTGGGGAACTATCCTGATCAATGTGACCGGTTCCTTCGCCATCGCCTTTTTTGCCGCGCTGACCGCCGGTGGAGGGCGCCTTCAGGTTTCCGACACGGCGCGGCTGGTGTTCATGGTCGGCCTTTGTGGGGGATATACAACCTTCTCCTCATTCAGCCTCCAGACTCTGGACCTGCTGCGCAATGGCGCTCCTGAACGGGCGCTCCTGAATATCGGATTGTCTGTGGCGCTCTGCATGATGTCCGTCTCGGCAGGATATTTTGCCGCACAGGCCCTCAATGCGGCACATCCACCTGCCGGATAGGGACGAGCATTTTCGCTCATGCGTCGTTGAGCCGGTGATTTCTGCCACAGCAGGACCAGAGGGACACACGCCTTCACCTGAATCAAACCTGCGAGCCGGAAAAACGATTCCCCCCTGAAATCAGAGCAGATTCATCAATCCTTGTCGGAGAGCTGACAGGAGGAACGGACGTCCTCACGATACGTTTGAGGGGAGAGGGAGAAGCTTTTATGAACGACGTTCAAAAATATATTGCCAACAGGGTGCGGGTGCGCTATCAAAATTGAACATCGTTCATTAACTAGACCCACACCAGAGCAACCCTTCTCCGGAGCCGGTATATGACCGCTTCTCTTCTGACACAGCGCCGCTTTCTTCCGCTGTTCATCAGCCTGTTCGCCTCCTCGCTCGGAGATACGCTTCTGCGTAATGCTCTGGCCGCACTGGTTCTCTGGACAGTCTCAAACGGAGCGCCGTGGATCGTGGCGTTTGCAGCCGCTGCATTTGTTCTCCCCGCTGCTTTCCTATCCGGTCTCGGAGGAGAACTTGCGGACCGGATGGACAAGTCCCGGCTGATCCGCATTCTGAAACTGATTGAAATCCCCATCGCCTTTCTGGCGGCAGCCGGGCTGATGACCGAGAACGTTCCTCTCGTCCTCGGCGCTCTGGCAGCATTCGGGGTGGTCGCATCACTCTTTGCGCCCGTAAAATACGGTATCCTTCCAGATCATATCGAAGCCGAGCGTCTGCCCGTCGCCAATGCGCTGGTTGAAGGCGCGGTCTTTGCCGCCATCCTGATCGGTTCCGTGGTCGGCACGGTGCTGACCGGAAAGATCGGAGCGACCGAGGCAGGTGTCTGCATCGTCGGACTGGCCTGTCTTTCGTGGCTGAGCGCACGGACTATTCCCGCGTCTCCTGCGGCAGCTCCTGAACTGCGTGTACAGTGGAATATCCTGACCTCCGGCCTCACCCTGCTGCGCGAACTGCGCGCCGACCGACGCTCATGGTATGCGGCGCTGGTCGCCGCATGGTTCTGGATCATGGGCGTGACCATGCTGTCGCTTCTGTCTCCCGTGACGCGCGATGTGCTGAAGCTGACACCGACATGGAATGCGGTCTTTCTCGCGCTCTTTGCTGTCGGGATCGCCACGGGTTCCGCTCTTGCGGCCTTCCTGTGCGGTGGTCGCGCCATCCTGCTGCCGGTTTCATTCGGCGCCTCTCTCTCAGGACTGGCGATGGTCGCTCTGGGATTTTTCCTGCTACACCCAGAAAGTCTTCCGTTTGTTATCGTGCCTGTCTGTTTCTTTGTGGCTGCTTTAGGAGGAGGGTTGATCGCCGTACCAACCCAGGCCGCCATCCAGACATGGGCCAATCCCCAGCACCGCGCCCGTGTGGTGGCGGGCATGAACATGCTGGCCGCTATCGGCATGACGATCGCCAGCCTGCTGCTGTCCTTTACCCAGCGTATTGATGGTGAATCCGCCGCGCACGGCAGCGAAATCATGCCGTTCTTCGTGATCGGTGTGATCACATTGCTGCTGGTGCCTGTTTTCGCCCGGACCCTGACACGGAATCAGGTGGGCGAGCTGCTCTGGTGTCTCTTTCGCGTCGCTTATCGGGTGGAAGTGCAAGGAGAGGAACATTACCCCCTCTCCGGTGAGAAGGCCGTGATTACGCCTAACCATGTCAGTTGGCTCGATGCGGCGCTGATCGTCGCTATTGCGCCGTGCAAGCCAACCTTTGCCATCGACCTGAACATTTCCAGACTGTGGTGGGTCAGGACGCTCCTGCGCTTCGTGCCAACGGTTGCCGTTGAAAGTGGAAATCCTTTTGGAATCCGCACTATGGCGCAGGTCGTGGAAGATGGCGCTGCACTGGTCATCTTTCCAGAGGGACGCATTACCGTCACCGGCTCGTTGATGGGTATTCAGAGCGGCGCTGCCTCGATCGCGGATCGCGCCGATGCTCCGGTTGTCGCCATGCGGATTCAGGGTGCCGAACGCTCCAGCTTCAGTCGCCTCACGCGTGCGCAGACTCCGAAAGCCCTGTTTCCCAAAATCCGCGTGACGCTTTTTCCTCCCCGTAAACTTGCTGTTGCAGATGATCTCTTTGGCCGGGCACGTCGTCATGCCCTGACCGCAAGCCTGCGCGATATGATGGAAGAGGCCGTTTATCTGACGACACCTTCTGACGGCACAATTCTGCAGGCGGCCGGTCGTGCGGCCCGGACGTATGGCATGAAGCGTGTTGCTATTGAAGACCCGATTTCAGGTGCGATGACGTGGAGAAAACTGCTTACAGCGTCGGAAGTTCTCGGTGAGGCGCTTTCCGGTCGGCTTGATCCCGCCCATCCGGTCGGGCTGCTGTTACCGACATCCAACGCGACGGCTGTCTGCCTGTTTGGCCTGTGGTCACGTGGTTTCACACCGGCCCTGCTGAATGCGACCGCTGGTGCGGCGGGTTTGCGAGCGGCCCTGCTGTCGGCGGGAATCACCACGATCGTCACCTCCCGTGCGTTCGTTGAAAAAGCCCGGCTTGGAGCCGTTCTTGAAGCACTCGACCCGATGCCTGACATCCTGTTTCTGGAAGACGTGCGGAAATCAATCGGGCTGGCGCAGAAACTGCGTGGCGCCTTACGGGCCAGATTTGCTCCCGCGAAGGCTCATGTCCGGCGTGAAGCGCATGATCCGGCCGTAGTTCTTTTTACCTCCGGTTCCTCGGGCACACCGAAAGGTGTCGTGCTGACCCATCGCAACATTCTCGCAAACATCGCGCAGGTGACAGGACGGATCGGTTTCAGTCCGGCGGATCGCGTGCTTTGCACACTGCCTCTCTTCCATGCGTTCGGGCTGACCGGAAGTTTCCTGCTGCCGCTTCTGTCAGGCATCCCGACCTTCCTCTATCCCTCGCCGCTGCATTACGCCGTTATTCCAAAGATCGCCTATTTCTGGAACGCCACTGTGCTTTTCGGCACGTCAACCTTTCTCAGGGGCTATGCGCGCAAGGCGGCTCCGACTGATTTCCGCTCTGTCCGACTGGTGGTCGCAGGAGCGGAACGTGTGCAGCAGTCTGTGCGGGAACTCTGGATGGAACAGTTCGGCCTACGCATTTTCGAAGGCTACGGTGTGACGGAATGTTCTCCTGTCGTCGCGCTGAACACTCCGGATTCCAGTCGTTCAGGCACGGTGGGACGGCTGGTGCCGGGGATGACGGCGATGCTGGAGACTGTGGACGGTATGCCCGATGCCGGACGCCTCATTCTCTCGGGGCCGAACGTCATGGCGGGATATCTTCTGACCAGTCAGCCCGGCGTCCTTCAGCCACCCGCCAATGGTGAGTATGACACGGGCGACATCGTTTCGGTCGGGACAGATGGTCATGTCACCATCGTCGGACGAGCTTCACGTATTGCCAAACCGGGTGGTGAGATGGTGTCTCTTGCCGCTGTTGAAGATCTTGCCATGCGGGCCTGGCCGGAGGCGCTGTCAGTGGCGGTCTCTATTCCCGATCCGCGCAAGGGAGAACGGATCATCCTTTTGACCGAACAGTCCGACGCCGGACGGTCAGCCTTTGTAAACGTGGCGAGGGAGAGCGGCGCCGCGGATATCATGATTCCGGCGGAAATCCGGATCGTCCGGAAACTTCCTCTTCTTGGTTCGGGGAAACCTGACTTTGTCGCCGCGCAGGCTCTGGTGACCATGCCGGAAGCTGCAATACTCCAATGAACACGGCATGCACAAAACGATTTACATGAGCCCGATCAAGTAACTTGAGAAAAACGCCATTCAGGCTGAATGAAGCGCACAATATCTGATTCACTTCCCTGAACGGTATGTTGAGCCTGCCGTTTATCCAGAAAACTCCTGATTTGCGACAAGAGTCCGAAGTAATCTGGGCAGAATGTGTATCTTGTCAGTTTTATGAATTGATAGGATTTCAAAGAAAGAATCAGAAGTTTCTTTGAAAATTTCAGCAATTGAAACGATATCGACATCATGGGGCCGATGTCGTTTTCAGTCTCGGCCCTTCCCGGAATATCTGGAACTGCCTTATGAGCATGCTGTTTCAGATGGTCCATAAGCCACGCGATTACGAAACTTCTGTTTCGTTCACTCTCGTCTCTACAGAATTATAAGCCTTCGTCGAAAAGACCAGAGGTCCACACCGGTACCGTCCTGTCAACTCTGAGATGGATATTACTCGGGTCAGAGGAACAGGATCAAAAAAAACGGACCATCAAGCATTTTTTGCAAAACAGTTCGACCATTCCATGTGTCTACAAAATAAAACACATCCTAAATGAAGCGACCTTTCACTGACCTTAAAACGTCATTAAAAATCGATTGAGTATTGTTAAAAATAGTCCCTAAAAGGCGCCAAGGACGACTTGGAGAAATGATCACTCAAACAGATTGAATGCATGTATTTACAGTTTTATTGCATTTTTTTGAATGATTTATTTCCGTGACTCCTGTCGATTCAACAAGCAGCGATGCTTTACCCGGACTTGAGGTTCTTCTTCCATCATGACGATCAACCTATCAAAGCGGAATTTCCTGCGCTCTTCGCTCGGCTCGGCTGCTGCCATGGCGACCCTTTCCACCTTCCCGCCTGCCATCCGTCGTGCGCTCGCCATTGATGCGCACAACAGAACAGGTACCATTCAAGACGTGAAGCACGTCGTTATGCTGATGCTGGAAAACCGATCCTTCGACAGTTACTTCGGCACGTTCAAAGGTGTGCGCGGGTACGGTGACCGTTTCCCCATCCCCACATCCAACGGCGCCAACATCTTTTATCAGAACTATACGAAGAGCAGCGTCACCAGCACACTGATTCCGTACCACCTTGACGAGACAAAAGGTAACGCCCTGCGTGCCGGCAGTACGCCGCATACATGGTCTGACGCTCAGGCGGCGTGGGATAATGGCCGCATGAGTTCCTGGCCGACGGCCAAGACACCGCTGTCGATGGGTTATTACGAGACATCGGAAGTGCCTTTCCATCGTGCGCTCGCCGACGCCTTCACACTCTGCGATTCGTATCACTGCGGTATGCACACAGGGACAATCGCAAATCGTCTGTTCTACTGGACGGGCACCAACGGTCCGAACGGCGTCAGCCCCACGGATGGCAGCCGTGTCAATGTTGCTGCGCTGAACAACCAGTTCAACGGCGGTAATGACATCGGTGCATCGACAACGGGCTGGACCTGGACCACCTATGCAGACCGTCTGGAATCAGCCGGTGTCAGCTGGAAGGTTTACCAGAGCCTGATCGACAATTTCGGCTGCAACGAGATGATGGGTTTCCGTCACTGGCGCGCCGCCATCGAAAAAATGCCGGAGGAAAGACGCCCTCTGTATGTCGCTTCCGAAGATATCAAGCAGGATGTGACAGCCGCCGGTCCGTTCTACGACGCCAGCATTGACGATGCGATCAGCCCGCTCGCCAAGGGCTTTGGCAATACCATGCCATACGGCTTTCTTGAGACGTTCCGTGAGGATATCCAGAGCAACACACTACCTGAAGTGTCATGGATCATTCCGCCGTCAGCCTATAGCGAGCATCCGTCTCCTTCCAGCCCGACACAGGGTGGCTGGTATATTCAGGAAGTGCTCGACGCCCTCACATCCAATCCGGAAGTCTGGAGCAAGACCGTTCTGCTCGTGAACTACGATGAGAATGACGGCTTCTTTGATCACCTGCCCCCTCCGTCAGCTCCTTCTCATAATACCGACGGCACGCTCGCCGGCGGTAGCACGCTCAGTGATGAATCCATGGCCGTGGAGTATCACAACTATACGCCCGCCACATCCAGCCAGCCTGCGATCGACGGTCGTCCCTACGGACCCGGTCCACGTGTTGCTCTGTGGGCGATCTCTCCTTGGAGCCGCGGCGGTTTTGTCAACTCACAGGTCTTTGACCATACTTCGACACTGATGTTCCTTGAAGCGAGGTTCGGTGTAATCGAGCCTCAGATCAGCGACTATCGTCGTGCAATCTGTGGTGATCTGACCTCATGCTTTGACTTCGTGAACCCGAACAGACGCACAATCCCGACGCTGTCCGGCCGCAGCACCAAGGATGATGCCGACAGTCTGGCTGTCGCCCAGAAGGCTGAAGCGGCTATTGCTGTCCCTGCCGCCACGACGACCTCCACATTGCCGAAACAGGCGACGGGTTCCCGTCCATCACGCGCCCTTCCTTACGAGCTGCACGTCTCGTCACATGTTGACGTAAGCGGAGGCACGGTCACACTTCGCTTCACCAACACAAGCTGTGACGGCGCCGGTGCGGTTTTCCACGTCTATGACCGCAATCATCTTGATCTGGTGCCGCGACGTTATGTGGTGGAAGCACAGAAAGCTCTCAACGGTGTCTGGACGCCCACGGCGGACGACAAGGGGAACTACAACCTCTGGCTGATCGGCCCTAACGGTTTCCATCGTGAGTTCACTGGCAATATCACTGAACTGGGCAAAACCAGTCACCCAGAGGTCGAAGTTGCCTATAAAACCCGCGGCAGAGCCGAAATCCTTGTGAAACTCCACAATCACGGTCATCATGCCTGTTCTTTTCAGGTAGAATCAGAAGCCTACAGGGTCGATGGTCCAAATGGCGTACGGGTTGCACCGGGTGGCTCCAGCGAACTGCGGTGGCCGGTTGAAGAGAACGGCAACTGGTATGACTTCACGATCACAAGCAGTGCGTCCGCATCCTTCAAGCGTCGCATTGCCGGTCGTATCGAAACCGGAGAGGACTCCATCTCCGATCCTGCCATGGGAGGAGGTCACGCAGGCCATCGTCCACAGCCACCTCATCACCACCATGAAGATATGTGGCCTGATTTCAGGGAAGAAGACCCCATGATGGGCCGCCACAGGTTCTGATTGCCGTATCCTGATGAAGGAGCTCTGCTGCCTTCATCGGTAATTTTAAGACTGGTCATGATACAGAGGGCGGCATCGATCCTGTTGGACGATGCCGCTTTTCATTTCAATCCCGGCAAAACTTCTTTCAGGTGGTGTATTGTACCACATAAATCTCGCACTTGCTGTTGCGCTGGCTCTACATTTTATCTGCATTTTGATGTGATGTTGAACTTCTCCTGCAACGCAAATTCAGAAGAAAATCATCATATTATTCCTATAAAAATCACTTCTAATAGAAATCTACACATCCCGAAACAGGAGAGCAGTTCCCGCTCCAGGAACGCCCTGGAATTGAAGTAAGAGCCAAAAATAGAAAATAAATTAATTGAAAATGCATAACAAACTCTTGTTTTTTAAAAAAGTCAGTCCACCATCACGACTGTACATGTGTACCGCAGGCATAGCGTAAACGGCACGCCTGAACTATCCCGCCCTACCGTTTGCTCGCACCTTCGATCAGCACGGTGCGAGCACAATTGCGCCACTTCAGCCAGAAAAACATTGATCAGCATGATTTCATCCATCGTCACGTTATTCACAATTTTAGTGTTATTCTTTTCCATAACAAAAAATTGTGCATTTAATGGATTAATTAGAGCATCCATATCCGTCATTTATTTCAAAAATTTTTAATTACTTCTTTAAAGAACAAGAGCGGAGCCTGTTAAGATGAACAAACCTTACAGTTTGCAGGCAGGCGGAGCAAAACACACCGATACAGATACCAGCCCACACACCCAGCACAGGCTGAGGAGTTAGACGTGCGAGTATCATCGCAAACACAAATCCCACAATCCAGTAGCTTGCAACGGCCATAAGCATTGGAATTTTCATATCCAACTGCCCTCTGAGCGCACCGGAGGAAGCGGCTTGGAGAGCATCGAAGACCACAATCCCGCACACGGCAATAAACATACCATATAAACTGCCGCCAAAGCTGGCAGCAAGCTCACCTGTATCCACAATACTGACCTTGTAGATGGCATCATGAAACAGCATGATAAGTGCAACCTCTGCAAACGCGACAAGCAGGATGAATGTCACTGCGACACGATGAACCAGACGGATGCGCGCAGCCTCACCTTTGCCATGGAAATACGCAACGCGCACCGATACAGCCTGGCTCATAGCCAGAGAGGGCATAAAAGTCAGAAGTTCTATGGATTGGCAGAGTTGATGCACGCTCATCTGAGTCACGCCTGATGCCCCGACAAACATTGCCAGCATAGTATTAGCGCTCATTTCAGAGGCCACACCAAGCCCGACAGGCCATCCGGCTGACAAAATCGCCAAACAGTCCGCGAAGACGATATGTTTATTAGAGTCAGACAACGTTCTTTTAAGAACAGACAGAATATCGAGAGAAAGAAATGAAATAATAGCCACCACGGTCCAGGAAAGAGAGAATATCACTCCCATCAGCATCAGAAGATTCTGCTCTGTTACACTCCGGAAAAACATCACTACCACTGCGGCGCACACGCCGTAAAAAAAAACACCACACCCTACCGCTTTGAGAATGGAAGCAGCTTTTCTCGATGCCGAAGCATAGGACCTCATAACTGAAAAAAAAACCATGCCTGGCGTGGCAAAAACCGCACTACTCATATACAGTAGCGCACCCTGTCCCATCGTCGCCTCAAACACATAAGCACGACAGAAAAGAATAATCAGGATCAGCAGAATCAATAGAAAAACAGACAGAATCAGTGCTATAATGCATGCGCAACCCACAAAACGCTCTGCAACACGATCCCCCCTCCCCTGAGCCTGTCCGAAGAGAGACTGAAAAGAAGAAATTGCTGACTGAACTATGACAACGCCAGTCTGAATCAATATATTGCAGATACCGCCAGACGCCAGAGCTTCAACTCCAATTCCACCCAAGGCAAGATTGGAGCACACTGTGATGCTCACTTGCATCAACTGAGCCAGAGAAAGCGGGAAAAATATTCTCGAACTCTCTTTCGATTCTTCAAGAATAAAATATTTGTTTTTCAAAGATCTTACCGCCGATGCCATCTATTATCACACATCCATCACGCCCCGTGCCCAATCACGGAAAAAGCCGCCATGACATCCTGAGCGTTCCTGCGCGCACCAGCCTGTAGATATTCCATAGCAGACAGAGCCGCCTCATGTGCACGATAGCTGGAACCGGCAACACAATCTTCAACAACACGGCAGTAATAATCCATCTGGTGCGCATCAACAAAACTGTAATGGACGCAAACGTCTGTAAAGCCCCCGACCATGACAAGCGTCTGAACTCGCAACCCCTTGAGCAGGATCTCCATATCCGTGCCAAAAAAAACAGAATAGCGCCTCTTTGTAATCCGGTAATCATCCGCTAACATACCTAATTCTTCCACAGCAAATTCAGTAACTAAATCACCTTCAAGACAATGAATATTTTCAGAACCATCCAACTCACGACCAAAATCGATCAGATTACTACGATGAGCCTCCTGAACGAAAATGACAGGAATATCTGCTACACGGGCAGCGTCCACCATTTTTCTGGCCCGCGTATAACGCTCTACGGCATCTGACATGAACTCAAGACGAGAGCTCGCAGGACGTGGAGCAAAGCAGCCTTTTTGAATATCTATGACAACCAGAGCTGGACGACCAACAATCATTGGTTGGGCCGTAATCTGTTTTGCTGCGCTCATGCAATGCACTCCTCTAAAAAGAATAAGAGTATTTATTCCTCTTTCTCTTTCAATATCAAATGAGACAAATAAACTTGCCTGATATAGTAGATGTATGCCGGACGGTAGTTTACCGGAGCGAGCTACGCTACGTGAACTCTGTATTCAACCAAGCGTGGGATTTAATCTCTGAGCTTCATCCATGTCCTGTTTGATATGTTTACAAGACAAAATCAGAAGCACGCCTGCTGGCAGGATGGCCACAAGCATGGAAAGAAATGCCGCTTGCAGAGGGTCTCTCATTCCCATACCTTTGTACAGATCACTCATCACTCCCACGAGGTAGTTCCCGCCCCCGGCTCCGATCACACTCATGCTGACAAGGATGACCGTAGCCCCCAGAGCCCTCTGGGCGGGTGGCAGAACCTCTTGTGAAAGGGAAAGCACTGGGGAAAGATACGCCCCAATACCAAAAATGACAAAAGCATAGAAAAGATACGATACAGCCCCTGTAGTCTGAAAAAATGCGAGCATGGATACATTCACAAGCACACATGCGACGAGAGGAATCAGACCGTAAGCCCGCCTGTCCTTTTTGACAAAATAGTCACAGAGAACACCAGCCATAATCGTACCGGATATTCCGCCAATTCCTTCAACAAGGCCACTGATATTACCTGCCTGCTCAACAGTTAGTTCCCGACTGCGGATAAGATACGCCGGACACCAACTCTCAAATCCGGAACTCGCCATCACAAGCAGGGTATAAGCCATACCGGTCATCCAGTAACTTTTTCGAATCACCAGAAGTTGCAGTCCCTCTGCAAATGAAGTCTGGGGCACCTGAATATCCACGAGCGCTGGAGAAGTCTCTCGAATAATGAACCAGGCTCCCAGCGCAAGAACAAGACCTGGCGCACCAAGTATAAACAGTGCATATCGCCAGCCCAACCAAGGAACCAGCATGCCACCAGCACTCAGACCAATCCATATACCCAGAGAAATACCGCTATTATAGACCGAAATGGCACGTGCACGGTACCGGTCTGGAAAATAGCGTGAAATGATATAATAACAGACCGGACTGCTGCCCCCTTCAAAAAAAGCGACTGCCAGCCTCGAAAATGCAAAGGACCACAGGCCAGATGCTATTCCCCCCATCAGGGTAAACAAGCCCGCGCCCAGAGAGACCACCGCCAGCAGACGACCTGAGGGCACCTTGTTAACCAGATAGGAAAATAGGAAACCCGAAAGCGAATAGACCAGAGAAAAGAGCGCCCCATTGATCAGCCCGACATGATGATCTGTAATATTCAGATCTTTTTCGATTGGATCAATGAGAATGGAAATACTGAACCGATCTACCCATTCAAAGCTGAAAATGCACAACATGATCGCAAGGTAAATCAGCATTCTTTGCTTACCGATTTTTTCCATGACTCGCATTCTAGCCTTGTATTAAAAGACTGATCGTCTGTAGATCAATAATTGAACGGAACATGCGGATCTGGCTCCTGTATCGGACCAGGAATATGGAGTAAGTGACAGTTTGAAACCGGCTTTCTGCCTTCCCGCAATGCGGTCACAAACCTCAGCTCATCGGGGAATGCCGCATTAACCGTTCCGCTGTGCGTCAGATCCGGATAATAGTGCCATTCCACTTTGTCCTGAGCCGAACACATGGCTGCAACCACGTTATATTGCGGGATAGTTCCTGCTTCCGCATCAGCAAGGCCTGTCGCTGTAAAAACAGGAGCACTCTGGTAGGCATCCGGCAACATTCTGGCCTGCTGGGCCAGAGTTTCATAATGAGTGATAGCTGGATAGTAGATATCATCTGCCTTCATGTGGTGGTTGCGGGCATAGCCCATCAGGTCATGGAGGCAGGCATGAGAAGCCAGAGCTATGATCTCATGTCCCTTCTCCCTGATCAGGGAAAAGAGACCGGGATAACCCAACCCTTGCAGACTGCCCAGAAAGTAGAGGGTGGAATAGGCGGCATCAACGTCCTCTCCCCCTTGATACGCTCCTTCAGGAAGCGCCGGAGCATTGTGTCTGTCTCTGATATCAAGCACGAGCCCACTGGCGATCACACCCACAATATGCAGGTCCGGCGCAGCGGAGGGTGCAAGATAGGCTGCTCCCAGAGCAGCGCCAGAACCTTGGGATTGTCCCGCCAGCACAACACTGTTTGCAAGCTCATGCGGGTAGGCCTTGAGCACAGCACGAACACCATCGAGAATGCTGTACCCTTCCGGTCTGTAAAGTAGATACGGGTGCACACCCGGCGTACCCAGCCCCTGATAATCTGTACCAAAGACAGCAAAGCCGTGGTCAAGCCACTGCTTGAAATACGCCATGTCCCTAGGGGACGAGCCACGCCAGGAAGGCGCACATACATCCGCAACTCCCGTTGTGCCGTGTGCCCACGCTACAACGGGCCAGCCACCCGTCGGCGGCTTTCCGGTCGGGACATACAAGACACCCGAAACCGCTGTTGCCTGCCCTTCTCGTAGACCATCGCGGGCAGAATACAGCAAACGGTAAGCCTGATACCCGGACTCTGCCACTGGGTACGGTTCCTGTCGCAGGACTATGCCATTCGCCGCGGGCAGAGGTGCATCCCATTTGTAAAATGCTGATACACCACCATCACCGGATGGCAGTACCTGTGCCGCCATGACCTGATTATTCCAAAGCGTTGCAGCCACACCTCCGGACACACAGGCTTTCAACATACGAGCACTGTGCCATAATGCTCTTTTGATATTTCTTTTCATTTTCATCTTGTTTTACCACACAGATAGGCCGGAAAGTCGACTGAAAATCCAGTCCAGTTGAGTCTGTCGGAAATGCGTTCTGACCGAGACATCATGCGCTCCGAACTCCAGCACAGGACCAGAAGATGGCACATAACGCGGCCATGTCGGCGCCAGCTTCCCGGCATCCGGCGCACCCGTCTGTACAAAACTGACCCAGTACGCCATCATTTGTCTTGAAAGCTGGTGTACTTCTTTTTCACTATCCACTTCCTTTCCGGTCGATGAGCCCTCCTCTGTTACCTGATACGGCTGTGTGCCCTGATTAGTATAGGCTCTGGTCAGATTTCCAAAAACATAGGGGAGTTCAGAAGCATGAGCCGCACCCGCACACCCTTCGGACTGCCAGCCCTGCCCCTTGATCGCGTGATCAAAATTATAAACCCATACGGATAGACCGCTGGTGGACCATGCCTGAGCCTGAAAGCGGACAGGTTCAGTCTCTATCCGGTCGGTCTGCGCTTCTCGGACAGCCATCTGGAGTGGGCCTGGATATAACCGTCGGAAAACCGGATCTGTATAGGAAGCAAAGGTAAAAAGGGCCAGCGCATCTGGCCCGTAAACACTAGCATCACAACTGGTACCCCCCACCATAAGGGTAACAGACAGCATTTTCCCTTGAGCGAGCAGATCCGGCAAAGATGCAGACAGCATCTGACCGTCCACTATCGGCATTGGCGTAGTGCGATCTATATCCTCAGGTGGATCATCCTCTACAAGTGCGGACGCAGGCAAGGCACGCAGGGCCGCTGCCTGTTGAGCAGATGTTCCTTCAATCCCATGTCGGTGTGCATATTCAGCCCCTATGGCTTCGGCAGAACCTGCGCCTGTATTCAGTGGACGCCCAGCCCAACGTGGAAAACCTGACTGTGAAATAGCACGTGCAAATAATCCTTTTGCCGCAGGCATCACAGACAGAAAATTGACAGACGCCCCTCCAGCACTCTGACCGACAAGAGTCACCTGAGAGGGATCACCGCCAAAACCTGCGATGTTGTCTTGCACCCAACGTAGGGCGGCCAACTGGTCCATCAATCCATAATTAGCCTGCCACTCCCCCTGC
This sequence comes from Acetobacter sp., assembly GCF_022483985.1. Classification (NCBI taxonomy): domain Bacteria; kingdom Pseudomonadati; phylum Pseudomonadota; class Alphaproteobacteria; order Acetobacterales; family Acetobacteraceae; genus Acetobacter; species Acetobacter sp. Next base: position 31,189 of record NZ_JAKVME010000003.1, read on the forward strand.
GACTGCATGGCAGAAAGAGCAGGATGCGCAAAAAAGCCAAGCCGACCGAGACGATAGTTAAAACTGACAACAAGAATACCCTGCTGAGCCAGATGAGTACCGTCATACAGTGGTTCAGCCGAAGCACCTCCAATAAAAGCTCCCCCATGAATCCATACCATGACGGGCAGAAGCCGTGTGCGCTCACCAGAGAAACGGGTAGCGGGCCGCCAAATATTGAGTGTCAGACACGACTCACTTGTAGGAAGACCGCGGGCCGCCATGCGTTTAATCTGTAAACATGCTGGACCAAAATGCTTGGCGTCAATTTCTATCTTTCGTGCAGATTCCGGCAATAGCAAAGGTTCTGGAGGACGCCAGCGCAAGGTGCCGACAGGAGGAACCGCATAAGGAATACCTTTAAAACTTTCTACTCCCATATCTGATACGCCCCTCACCAGACCATAACGGGTCTGAACCAAGGGTACGCCAGTATCCGCAGTAGCTATCTGGCATGAAAATGCCAGCACAACACCATGCAGAAAAAATCCGGAAAAAATTTTTATTCTTTCTGGTATTGCTTTTTCCTTAAACCTCACAATGGCATGCTCCTTGTCTGCTCGTTATTATCCAGCACGCAGTGCCGCATAACGGGCCAGAGCATCAACCGCATACGCGCTATCAATATTTGAGCCATGCTGCAGATATTCCATAGCTTCCAGCGCGGCCGTGTGCGCTCTGACACTTGAACCAGCGACGCAATCATGCACCACTCGACAATGATAATCGTGCTGATGACCATCTACAAACGTGTAGTGAATACACACATCTGTAAAACCCCCAATAAGAATAAGGGTCTCTGCCTTGACCGCCTTCAAAAGAATTTCAAGCTCCGTACCAAAAAAACATGAATACCGACGTTTCTGGATAACATAATCATCTTTTTTCAGACCTACGATATCAGACGCGATAGGTGTCCCGGGATTACCTTCCACACAATGCGGCCCCTCACTCCCATCCAGTTCACGACCAAAATCGATCATGGAAGCCCTATGAATTTCCTGAAAGAAAATGACAGGAACATCCGCTGCACGCGCTGCATCGATAATTTTACGTGTCCGGGTCATGCGTTCGATCATGTCGGGCATGAGGGGCAGATGAAAATCAGGAGGGGGAGTCACAAACGATCCCTTCTGGATATCAATAGCCAGAACAACAGGATTTCCCACAATAAAAGGGTTATTTTTCTTCATTTTTACCACAACATTTCTCTTTCAGGTAGTGCTTTTACACACTCAAAAGGTGCTGCCATCTCAGCCCGTTTCAAAACCACAATGAAACAGCATTTTTTGCATAACAGAGAGTGAGAGCGCCTTAGAAAATTCAATAAGATGCACTTATTGTTCCAAAAAACTCGCGAACTGCACCACGCTGAAGCGATTGATAATCACCTGACACAGGAAAACCATTTTCACCCATCATGGAGACGTATTTCTGGTTAAGCAGATTATAAACTGTAAAATTTACCTTGACATTTTTCAGAACAGATATCTTCCCGAAGTCATAAGAAGCGCCAGCACTTGTGAACCAGTACGGATGAACAGAAGTATCATTAACAAGAGAATAGTATCTCTTTGAAAAATAGTTAGCTGAAAAATTGGCCGAAAAACCCTGATAATGAAAATCCATACCCGTCTTATAAATAATTGAAGGATAAGCAACCATTTTCTTGCCATATAGATCACAGTTGCCATCAAGCGGACAGGCATTAACGTGTGCACCATATGTCATGTGATTGTAGCTGATGGAATTCATAATCCCCAGCCATTTGAAAGGATAATAATTAAGAGAAGCATCAACTCCGTACATGGAAGCTTTCCGGCTGTCGATCACGGTTGAAACGGGATTGTTGATGCTTCCGACAGAAGCTGACAGCAGACGATGCGAAATATCCGCATGATACGCCGCAACAGATGCCACAATTTTTTTACTGGTATAGCGGTAACCCACAACATAGACCCAATCTTTTTCCGGTCTGAGTTTGGAATGATTCTGCTCAAACAGGTCCTGAGTAGATACACCCCACGGTGAAGTATAGCTGCCTCTTGCCGCAACACTGTAAGGACGCATTGTTTCAGCCACGTCAAAATACAGTTCATGATGCTTCATAAAACGCCAGACAAGATTAACGTTAGGCAGGAATGCTGCCGACGATGTCAAGGTTCCATGGGCAAGCTTGGAAAATCCAGCTTGAGCTCCACCCGATGTTGTCTGCAACATGGATTTAAATCCATAAGTTAGCTGCAGATTGTCCAAAGGCTTATATACATCCATCAAATGATACTGAAATGTATTTGTATTCCACTGATAATGATAAATCGGGTAAAGGAGTCCGTACGTATCATATGGACCTGTGACTGAAACTGGCTTACCCTGTCCAAGGACAGGCTGATTGACAGCATTAAAAGCCGTTTCCTGTCTGTTGTTTTCAAACCAAACACCAGTTTCAATATGGTGCTTCCTATAATCATACGTAAAACTAGTTGTAAAACCACCGCGCTGCTGCTGAAGGTGCCATACATCCTCGGCCAATGGCGCACCCGTTGTAGAAGAGTCATACGGATCACCTACAACCGTATGTGTATCATCCTTATGACCATACAGAAGACCATGCCATTTCAGGCGATCGGTAATATCAATATCCAGATGCAAGCCGGTCAGATAGTCAACCGTAGCCTGTCCCGCATCATAAAAAGCCGTGCCATAGGTTGTTGAAACATTCTGCCACCCTGCAGGAAGCGCTCCTGCAGGAAGCGCTCCTGCAGCTCCGTTTGTCTGCCCCCATAAACCTGCCGCATACGCACCAGCATAATTGGGATAGAAATTGGCAGTTCTCCAGCCAATTTTATCCAACATTTCCAGAGAATTATCGGAATAGTTCCATACTTCCGCATTTGACCAGTTGAAAAACAATGACATTCTTGCGCGTTCACCCAAAGGCTGCACAAGCTTACTGTCAACATTCTGCATAAAATCGGGGCTGGAACTGTTGTATTTTTTTTCATATGCCCGCGCATAGGAAACAAAGAATTTCGTACCTTCTTTATTTAACCTTCCACTATCCAGACGGACATATGTTCTCTTCATACCGTAACTACCAAACCCTTGAGAAACCTTGGCACCAGCAACATCCTCAGGATCCTTTACGGACATTTGCATGGAACCACCAAGATTACTATTAGACGGCAGAGACACCCCCCCCAGCACCAACTGAAAGTGATACCCGGCCAATGTCATCAGAAATCACGGCATTGTTGATATTCAGACCATTGAGATTAGCATAAGTCTGATCATTCAATGGGATACCATCCAGTGTCACACCAAGCTGGTTCTGGCTGAAACCTCGGATACGGATACTGGATGACCATCCATCTATTCCAAGCGGATCGGATGAGCTGTAGCTAGTTCCCGGAAGCTGTCCTAGAGCCTTAAGAATATTCTGTCCCGGCACCTCATTCTGCATGATCCGACGCTCAAGCTTCATATCGCTTCCGGTCTGCATATAACGCTGAGAACCAGTAACCTTCAGCTCCTCAGTCTGATGAGAGATGGCTGCATGATGTATTTTTTTGCTCTGATGAACTGCGCGCGGTATAATGCTTTTTTTTACAGGCGTCTTAGCATCAAGATGAGCCGTTTTTCCCTCAGCCTTCGCAGAAGCGCTCCATGCACACATTGAATATACAAGCAAAAAACTCAATTTCACTAAAAATACAGAACTTTGCTTTTCCGAGAATACACCTCTCACTGCGGCTCTCCCTCACTGCCCTCTCTACATACAGTGAAGATTTTGTTTCGGATTAAAAATAACTTATGAGGAAATTTTATTTTCCTTTTTTGTAAAGTTGACCACTCAGGAGCCTCTATTTTGAATCTTTTTTGAGCCTCCGGAAATACTCTAGGGCGTGTTGTCAGTTAATTCCGATGATGGCGGAAACGAGTTGCACTGCTGCGAGGAATGTTGATTTCAGCTTGTCGTAGCGTGTTGCAATGCCTCTGAACTGCTTCAGCCTGGCGAAGAAGCGTCCAATGATGTTTCTGTTTTTGTAGAGCTGGAAGCTGATTTTCTGTGGATTGTGTGCTTGTCGTTCTGGTCAGAATTATCCGCGCGGTGCCAGCGCTTCGATATCCACTGCCTCGCAGCACTGATTCTTGCGGTAAACGAAAGCGAGAAGCGTGCTGACCTGTTTCATAAAAAACCCGAGATTCCGTGCCAGCCGGATGAAGCTCAGGCTACTACGTTGGCGCGTGTGATATCGGTCATTCGGCGTGTACCGAGCTTTGGTACGATGAACAGATCGACCGAACGGCGATATTCTGCCTGCATCGTGGGTTTAAGATGAACTTCGACGTGACGTTCCATGAAAGTCTTGCCGAACTGTTTGAAGGACTGAAACCCAGCCTATCACTATTATGGCGACGATACCTTAAAACCATTCAAACGGGCTGAAGAAATAAGAACGAGATCAGCCTCCCGTGCAAGACGCAGGGCGAACGCTGTCGGAGAAGACAGAGCCACAACGGCACCGATTCCCGCCGTTATGGCCTTGGCGACCATCTCGTAGGAACAACGGCTGGTGAGCACGCAGAAGCCTCGGCTTAAATCGACCTCGCGACGCAAACTGAGGCCTATGAGCTTATCAAGGGCATTATGTCGCCCCACATCCTCACGGATATGGAGGATATGTCCATCCTCCCGGCACCAGGCTGCCGCATGAAGCATACCGACGCCTTTATTCAGCACCTGATGAGCACGAATATTTTCCAGAACTCTGCGCACGGAGGCAGGCGATGGCTCACTCCCGGTAACCGTCCTGACGGAATGGTGCATCAGGCTTTCCTCATCCGCCCCGCAGACTCCACATCCGGTGCGGCCTGCGATCGGGCGGCGACTGCGTGACAGCACTTTTCGCATTGCCTCCGGGCCGACCTGAATCTCCGCCTTCAGACCATTTATGCTTCTGCTGACTGCGATCTGCCGCAACTCCGTAACGGACGTGATGATTCCCTCTGTCAGGGAAAAGCCAGTAACGAAATCCTCCACATCATGAGGGGTAATCATCATGACAGCGTAATCCATGCCGCCATAAATCAGTGACAGCGGCACTTCGTCCGCAACCACAAGGTCTTTCTGCTCGCGGATGACATCATCACAATCAGCACCTTCCTGCCATCTGACCTGCTGAACACTGTAAATATGTGAAACGGGCAGGAGCGTATTCTCACTCATGGGTTCCGGCTTTCTGTTTCGTTCCGGTTCTGAGCCGCGATCAGATCCTCAGGCGTATTGATGTTCATGAACGGATCTCCGCCGCTCAGACGACCGAAATCCACGGCGCGTGCGGCAATGGAACGGGCCAGTGTGCGGACACGCGTGTTGCGCTTTTTTGCCTCACCGACGGCGTCAGCCAGTTGCCGGGCCAGTATGGAACGGCACGAAACCGGCCACGCCGCAACGAGCGGATGCTCCTCGCCGTTCCAACTGGCGAAACTCGGGGCCGGAAGCAGAGAAATGACCAGATCGGAAGGGATGAACGGCGTATCGACCGGCACAGTGACCAGTGTGTCGTAGCCACTGGTTTCTGCCCACTCCAGTCCACTGAGAAGACCGGCCAGCGGACCGATATCGTGCAGACGATCAGCCAGTACCGGACACGACCACTCCCTGAAACGGGACGAATCTCCGTTCGCACTGATGGCAATGGCAGCACACTGCCTGTGCAGGCGTGAAAACACATGTGTCAGGGAATTTATGCCATTGATATCGAGAAAAGCCTTATCCCGACCCTGCATACGGCTTCCCTGCCCCCCTGCCAGCACAAGCCCTGCCGTCGACATCTCATTCCCCTCATCATTCTGTCGGTCACTGGTTTTCGCCAGAGAACTGGTTACAATAAATCCTGAAACCCGCTGCAAAAATATTGAGTGCGTTTATGCAATTCCGTCGTACACAATCCGTTTTCGGCATTATCGGTCGCAGCGGCTCCGGAAAAACCACACTGATCACCCGTCTTCTTCCTGTCTTCAGGCAGGCAGGGTTGCGCGTCTCGACCATTAAACACACACATCATGGTGTGGATATGGACCAGCCCGGAAAGGATACGTTCCTGCACCGGGAAAACGGCGCGCATGAGGTGATGCTGGCAACACCCGGACGATGGGTGCTCCAGCATGAAACACCTGAGGTGCCCGCTCTGGAAACTCTGGTGCAGGCTATGTGTCCGGTGGATCTGATTCTGGTTGAGGGATTCCATGCAACCGTCCCGGCCTGCCTGGAAGTATGGCGTCCCGAAATCGGGAAGGCTCCGCTGTTCCCGGATACACTCTCAGTCACTCTTGTCGCGACGGACAGCACGTCTCTCCCCGAATGCCGATCTGGTCTGGAATTCATACAGCTTGACGATATCGCCGGGATTGCCGCCTTCATAACAGCCCATGCGGCGACGATAACACCGGAATAGGAATAGTCCGGCGCCACGATTAAATGCCTGTGAAAGGCAGCATATCGCACTCCTGACCGATTTCCAGAGACTGCCCGGCATCGATCTGTACGAGCCCGTCTGCATGTGTGAGGCACGAAATGTCCGAGGCTCCGACAGAGGGGACGAGGTTGAAAAACGCTCCCTCTCCCGGTTTTTGTGCAATACTGACAGGAAGAAAGCATGTGGCCTGAGCAGGAGCGGTGTAGGTGAATGCGCTGCGGCCACGCACCGGCCAGATGTTCTCCGGAGTTCCCGATGCTCTGGACAGCGCCCGCAGACAGGGCAGCACAAAAAGCTGTGCACAGAACGCTGCGGCTCCGGGATTACCCGGCAGGCAGAAAACGATTTTTCCACCGAGACGCATCACCGTAACCGGCTTGCCGGGGCGCATGCTCACCCGCCGGAAGACGCACGAAGCTCCCATTTCCAGAAGAACAGCCAGAACGTGGTCTGTATCGCCGACGGATATGCCGCCCGTGGTCACGATAACATCAGACTGCCCAAGATATCTGACGAGAGCCTCACGGAGTTCTTCTTTGCTGTCGGATGCGGCAACCAGCCGTGTGACGTGCACGGTCCCGCTGCGCATCATCGCAGCCAGCATGTGGGTGTTGAGTTCTGTCCGGCCATCCCCGGCCTGCTCACCGAACTCAGCGCCGTTTGCCAGTATGCTCACCGTAACGGGCCGGTAAACCTCTACATCCGTCATACCCTGACTGAGCAGCAGAGGCATATGCCGCCAGTCGAGACCTTGCCCGCGCCGGAGAAGGCGCTTGCCCGGAGAAAATTCCTCTCCCTTACGGCGGATGTTAAGCCCTTTCCCTGTGACTGGCTTTGTCAGCGTCACATGATTCTGCTGCAGCACTGTATATTCCCGTGCCACAACGCAATCCGCACCTTCGGGAATTCGTGCTCCGGTCAGAATAATACTGGCCGTTCCGTGCAAAAGCGCTGCTGGACAATCTCCCGCTGCAACATAGCCCACAACCGGCAGACCGGCCTGTCCCGCCTTTTGCATCTCCTCAGAATGAAATGCATAGCCATCCATTGCCGAAATATCAGCTTCTGGTCGGGCAGTTACCGCATACACATCCTGAGCAAGAACGCGTCCAGCCGCCTCGGAGACAGGAATACGCTCGCCTCTGACAGGCGTCAGATCATGCAGCGCGGCGGCAAGAAGAGCCTGCGCCGTGTCGTAATCGACCATTGAAGGCATACAAGACTGTGGTTCTTGGGCGGGACTCACGATATTTCCGACCGGCTGTGGATCAGACGGGGAAGGAAAACGGGTTGAGGCCAGCACGGCTGAAGCCTTCCGCCTGCACCAGCGCGTCGAGCGTGAATCCTCCCAGATCATCGGCGACGACTTCAAGGTCAGGGTCATAATCGAGACGGATCACTTTCAGATAGGTTCCGCAATCTCCACATGCCTCGGCCTGTGTGGCGGACTTCAGATCGTCGAGCGTAAAATGTTCCAGCTTGCTGGAAGCCCCGCAACTGACGCAGAGACCGCGGACCCGATGCCAGCGTGTCTCGCACAGACTGCACTGCAGATAGCGCAGCCCCTCGCGGTCTCCGCCAAGGACGACGCTCCCTGACGGAGGGGCGCCACAACACGGACATGCCGCAACCTGACCGCCTTTTGCGGACTGGCTGAAAAACGCCACTGTCTGTGCCCAGCAGACAGACAGCGCAGCCCACAGCACAACGGACAGACCGGCATCGACCGTGGCGTAATCTCCCCGCAGAAGCTGCGCCGCCTGTCGGCTCAGGGCTAATACCGACTGCTGTGAGGCTTCCATTGCAGCCTGCGCGGAAAGAGGCAGAACCGGCAGAAGTTCCTGAACCAGTTCCGCGAAGACTGTCCGCCAGACAGCTATCTCTTCAAGCTTCTGCTCCAGGTCCGGCTGGGCGTAGCCGTGCTGAATGAGAGCATGGATGGCCGTCGCATCCGCTTCACTGAGCAGCATCCTGCCTACGAGGCTCTGCTGTATCCCGACCAGACGGGACAGAAAGCGAAAATACTCTCCCTGTTCGCCAGCGAGCGCATTCAGCCTTCTGATGCGGCGGGCGTAAAGCCGGTCCGGCTGAGGAAAGATCAGTTCCTCAATCGCCGGAACGCCCGGAGTCCGCTTGTCCAGCGGGACAACATCAGAGTCCCTGTGCATCAGGAATGCCGTTTCACGGAGGTTTCCTCCTCAGAGAGGACTTCCTCAGCATACCAGCGATCATGATGCTGGCGCGCCCATGCGCGGGAAACATAGCCTGTGATCATGCCGCCGATCGAGCCACGGACCCAGATGCCCATATAGATATGCCCGAGCACCAGAAGAATGAGCGCAAGAGCCGCCGCCGAGTGCGCCAGAAGCGCCAGCCGGATGACCGGGATCGGGAAATACATCGCGAAATAGGCCCGCCAGATCACCAGTCCTGTAACGAACAGTGCGCTGATCAGGGTCATGATGCCCCAGAAGAGAATTTTCTGCCCGGCATTATATTTACCGATCAGGAGCTTCTCACCGTGACGGTTCATCAGCACGTCGAAAACATGACGGAACCAGACCCCGTCCGTCCGTACGGGCATATTATGGTGCACGAAGCGCACGAACATGCACATCAGCAACAGGAAAACCACCACACCGAGGAAAGGATGCAGGATACGCGCCAGTTGTGGCGGTCCGAGAACGCTGCCCAGCCAGTGCAGGCTGGGGAAGAACCACGAGAGTCCGGACATGGCGACAAGAAAGAAACACGCCACCATCGTCCAGTGAAGCAGGCGATCGCCAAACTTCGTGCGCAGAATGCGACCGGAATTATCCATCACGCGTCCCTCCGATCTTCTGAAGAGTCGTTACCGGCTGTTTCCAGTTCTTTTTCAGGTTCCGGAATATGTTCCGGCCCGGCTTCCGGCGTTTCATCCGTCGTGTTGGGACCGACGCCCATGTAATGCGCAAAGGCGCCCGCCACTGTGGCGATGAAACCAAGTGCGCCCACAGGCTTGAGCCATTCCTTCCAGCCACGGACAACAGGGCTGATCGTGGGATTGGCAGGCAGGCGGTGATAGAGTTCAGGCTTATCCGCGTGTGTCAGCACATACATGACGTGCGTGCCCCCAACGCCAGCAGGATCGTACAGGCCGGCCCCATCATGCCCGCGGCCTTTGAGTTCCTCCACCCGCTCGGCCGCGAGATCCTTCATTTCAGCCTTGGAGCCGAAAGCGATCGCGCCCGTCGGACAGGTTTTCACACAGGCCGGTTCCTGTCCCACAGCCACCCTGTCCGCGCAGAGCGTGCATTTATAGGCGCGGTTGTCGGTCTTGCTGATGCGGGGAATATCGAAAGGACAACCCGCCACGCAGTACCCGCAGCCGATGCACTGCTCGGACTGGAAATCGACGATACCGTTTGCGAACTGTAGAATCGCACCGGGGCTGGGACATGCTTTCAGGCAGCCCGGATCCTCGCAGTGCATACAGCCCTCCTTGCGGAGAAGCCATTCCAGCTTATCGCTCTCATCCTCGACTTCATCGAAGCGGATGACCGTCCATGTTTCCGCCGTAAGATCGGCGGGGTTGTCATAAACGCCCACATTGTGCCCGACCTCGTCACGCAGATCGTTCCATTCGGAACACGCAACCTGACAGCCCTTGCACCCCGTGCAGAGGGAAACGTCGATCAGTTTGGCGACTTCCGTTTCATGGCTGCGGACCTGAGGCGTCGGAGTAAAACCATTGGTGGCGGAGCGGCGGATGATGTCCTGTGACTGCATGCCCATCGTGATGCTCCTCAGGCTTTCTCAACATTGACAAGGAAGGCCTTGAATTCCGGCGTCTGGGAATTTGCATCGCCTATGGCGGGCGTGAGGGTGTTGGCAAGGAAGCCCTTGCGTGTCGCTCCCCTGAAACCCCAGTGGCAGGGAATACCGACCTGATCGAGATCGTTTCCCATCACATTGAGGCGCTTGAGCCGCTTGGTGACCACAGCCTTTGCCTCAATGTAACCGCGCTTTGAAGACACGCGCACCTTGTCGCCCGCGACGACTCCCAGTTTGCCGGCAAGCCGTTCGCCAATCTCCACGAACTGCTCCGGCTGCATGATGGCATTCAGATGCGAATGCTTCGTCCAGTGACGGAAAAGTTCCGTGATGGAGTAGGTCGTGGCCACATAGGGGAACTGATCCGGACTGCCCATACGGGACATCTCATCGGCAAACATGCGGGCAACAGGATTGTGCCGGACGACCTTGCCAAGCGCAGGCCCCGTGACAGGACTTTCGGTGGGTTCGTAATGTTCCGGGAACGGGCCATCAGCCATGGACCGGCCGGCAAACAGGCGCGACACGCCTTCACTCTGCATAATGAACGGCCCGACGCCACTGCCGGGAGGGGAGGTGAGCGGATAGTCAGGCACATCCGCTCCGCCCCAGCGCTTTCCGTCCCATGAGATGATCTGGCGGCGCGGGTCCCACGGACGCCCCTGCGGATCCAGCGATGCGCGGTTATACAGCAGCCGTCGGTTGGCGGGCCATGCCCATGCCCAGCCCGGCGTGTTGCCAAGACCGGTATCGGTGTTATCGCGGCGCGCCATCTGGTTTCCGGCCTGCGTCCAGGAACCGGCAAAGATCCAGCAGTAACTGCTGGTCGTCCCATCATCTTTCATGACAGAAAAGTCGGGCAGCAGCTCACCCTTACGCACCACGACCTGACCTGAGGCGTCCTGAATGTCCGCAAGGGCGTATCCATTGGATTCCTGCGCCACTTCTTCCGGGGTCGGCTCTTCCGGATCGTGGTAATTCCACTGCATGTTCAGCACGGGTTCGGGGCAGGTTCCGCCTTCCCTCGTGTACAAATCCCGCATCTTTGTATAGATGGTGCCGAGAATACGCCCGTCGCTCCAGGCATCGCCCGGCGGTTTTGCACCCGAAAAATGCCACTGAAGCCAGCGGGCCGAGTTGACGATTGAACCGTTTTCTTCAGCAAAGCAGGTGGATGGCAACCGGAAGACCTCGGTCTGGATCTCTTCCGGCTTTGCGTCGTTGTAGACGCCCTCATTGCGCCAGAAGTTGGAGGTTTCCGTATCCAGCGGGTCGATCGTGACGAGGAATTTCAGTTTCGAGAGCGCTTCGCGCATCCGGTTCTTGTCGGGCATCGCGGCAAGCGGATTGAAGCCCTGCGCGATGTAGCCGTTAACCTTTCCCTGATGCATCAGTTCGAAGTAGGCCAGCATGTCATAGCTGCGATCCCATTTCGGCAGCCAGTCATAGCCCCAGCTGTTGTCCGCGGATGCATGATCGCCCCAGAGGGTTTTCATCAGGCTGACGAAGAATTTGGGTGTGTTGTGCCAGTAATTGACCTCGTTCGGCTCATCGCTCTTCGGTGTCGTGGCCTCCAGATACGTCTCGATTGTCTGCTGACTGTCTTTCGGAAGGTTCATATAGCCCGGCAGACGTGTGGAGAGCAGGCCGAGATCCGTGTAGCCCTGAATGTTCGAATGCCCGCGCAGAGCATTCAGACCGCCGCCAGGCATCCCGACATTGCCGAGAAGCATCTGAATCATGGCTGCCGTGCGGATAACCTGCGCGCCGTTTGTATGATGCGTCCAGCCAAGGGCGAACAACATGGTTGCCGTGCGATCAGGGACACTGGTGGAGGCGAGTTCCTCACAGACATGCAGGAAATCCTTTTCGGACGTGCCTGTGATCTGCGAGACGAGTTCGGGCGTGTAGCGACTGACGTGCTGCCGGAGAAGATTGAGGACACAGCGCGGATTCTGGAGCGTGGGATCTTTTCTGGCAAACCCCTGTTCGTCGCGCTCATAGTCCCACGACCCCATGTCGTAGCTGCGCTTCGCCGCGTCATAACCGGTGAAGATGCCGTCATGGAACTCGAAGTCTTCCCGAACGATCAGCGCCGCATTCGTATAGGCGATCACATACTCATGCTGAATCTTGTCCTGACTCAGGAGATATCGGATCACGCCCAGCAGGAAGGCCGCATCGGACCCTGCCCGGATCGGCGCATAGAAATCCGCAACGGCGGCGCTGCGATTGAAGCGGGGATCAACCACCATCACCCTGGCGGCGTTACGGATTTTGGCTTCCATAACCCATTTGAAACCAACCGGATGGGCTTCAGCCGGGTTGCCGCCCATGATCAGAACGACATTGGCGTTCTTGATATCCACCCAGTTGTTGGTCATCGCGCCACGCCCGAAACTCGGAGCAAGAGCTGAGACCGTCGGAGCGTGACAGAGACGGGCCTGACAATCCAGACCCAGCATTCCAAGGGAGCGGGCAAACTTGAAATCCAGCAGACCGGTCTCATTGCTGGCTGCGGAAGACGCCAGCATACCAGAACTGAGCCAGCGATTGACCAGTTCGCCTTTCTCGTTGCGCTGGATAAAGTTTTTGTCGCGGTCATCCTTCAGCAGGCGGGCAATCCTGCTGGTCGCCTCATCCCAGCTTATCCGCTTCCATTCATTGCTGCCCGGCGCGCGATAGGTCGGATATTGCAGGCGGCTCTCGCTGTGGATGAAATCAACCAGCCCCGCACCCTTCGGACACAGCGAACCACGGCTCACAGGATGGTCCGGATCGCCTTCAATATGGAAGATGCTGGGTTTCGCGTTCTTTGCGCCGTCACCAAGCGAATACATCAGGATTCCGCAACCGACCGAGCAGTAGGTGCAGTTGTTGCGTGTCTCTTTCGCCCGCAGGAGCTTGTACTGTCGCGTCTCCTGCGCATGGGCCAGAGGCGGCGTAAACCCAAGAGCGACAGCGCTGGCACCGGCGATGCAAGCGCCGGTGTTTTTCAAAAAGTCTCTACGCCCAAGGGTCGTCATAAGGGATATCCTGCTACCCTGATCAATAAGTCGGATAGCATATATCTGAAATTTATTGAGATTGTCTTTGATACGGATCATAAAAAAGTGATTTTTATTCAGAACAACAGGAAAACACGCTTCTTTTATCTATATTTCTCTGTATATAGTTGTGCTGCCGGACCGGAACCGGCCAACATAACCACAACTTCTCAAACCGGCTATTTTCCTCATATTCAGAGAACCGACGGACACATCAACACGTTGGCCGGAAATTTCAGTGTCGTTCAGAGGTCAGAGGTTGCAACGGTGACGACGTTCGCAGCCGAAACAGTCATATCCATCACCGTTATCGTGCTGTCCGTGCGAGGTCGAATGCCTCAATAAGCATCTGTTCCGTAACATCGCCCACGCACCGACGGTCATCGCGGACTGGCGGGCCGACTACAACGCCGTCAGGCCCCACACCAGTCTCAATGGCATGACCTCAGATGCTTTCGCTCAACACGCCGACAAGGCATTCGCCAGCTACCGCTGCCCGGATCACAGTCAGACTGACAGAAAGCGCGTCAACTGATCGATATCCGCGTCTGCTCGTGTCGTTTCATGCACGATACGACCGCCTTCAATCACGATGATCCGATCCGCGACATCCAGTGCGAAACTAAGCACCTGTTCCGACACCATGATCCCAAGCCCACTTTCATCGCGAATTCTGCGGAGTGTTCTGGCCATATCCCGGATGATCGAAGGCTGAATTCCCTCGGTTGGTTCGTCGAGCAGCAACAGTTTCGGCTCTGTCGCCAAGGCTCGGGCAATGGCAAGCTGCTGCTGCTGGCCACCGGACAGGTTGCCTCCTCTCCGTGTCCCCATTTCCTTCAATACCGGAAACAACGCATACAGCCTTTCGGGAATGCTCGATTTTCCACGCACGAATAATCCGGTTTCGATATTTTCTTTCACGGTCATCGCCGGAAAAATCATCCGTCCCTGTGGCACATAAGCCAAACCGGCCTTTACGCGCTCACAAGCCGCCAGCGAAGCCAGTTCCGTCCCTTCCAAGCGGATTGTTCCTGACCGGATGCCCATATTGCCAATCAGGGACTTCATGAGCGTGCTTTTACCCATCCCGTTTCGTCCCATCAGGACCAGTATCTCGCCCTGAGCGATCCGCAGATTGATGCCATGCAGGACTTCGCTGGCTCCATAAGCGACGTGAAGGTCGCCTACATCCAGCAACGTGCCCATAACCGGAGCCGGGGCCATGCCGCTTTCAATGCCCAAGATACACCTCCACAACTTTAGGATCATTTTTCACATGCTCCATGGAGCCGTCTGATATGATGCGTCCCTGGTGCAGAACCGTGACCTGATGGGCAATTTTCTCGACAAAACCCATATCGTGCTCAATGACCAGAACCGAACGTGACTGGATGATACGTTGCAGCAGTTCCGCTGTGCGTACACGTTCGCTGATTGTCATGCCTGCAACCGGTTCATCGAGCATCAACAGCGCCGGATCCTGTATCAGCAGCATACCGATTTCCAGCCACTGTTTCTGGCCATGACTCAACCCGCTGGCCTGCTGATCCAGTTTGTCATCCAGATAGATCATCGCAGCAATGTCGTTGATCCGTTCGAGCATGGCCCGGTCCTGCCGGAAAAACAGAGCTTCGAAGACTCCTCGACCGCGGGGATAGGATATCTCCAGATTTTCAAACACCGTCAGATCCTCATAGACGGAAGGCGTCTGAAACTTCCGCCCTACGCCTGAGCGCACGATGTCGTATTCCTTCATCCGTGTCAGTTCGCGTCCAGCGAAACGGATGGACCCGGATGTGGCTGCCGTGCGACCACAGATCAGATCCAGAACCGTCGTCTTGCCCGCGCCGTTCGGCCCGATGATGACGCGGATCTCGCCGCGATTGATACGGAATGACAAATCATCAACAGCCTTGAAGCCATCGAAAGAAACGCTCAGTCCTTCAACTTCCAGAAGGGGTTCGTTCGTTGTTGTCATGCTGGTCTCTCCCTACGCCTTTTCATCGGTGGTGCTGGAGATCCTGCTGCCCAGCACGCTCAGAAAGCGGTCCACATATCGGTCGAGGTGAGTCCGGTAGAGGCTGGCAAGACCACCGGGAAGAAACAGCACGATTCCGATGAACAGTCCCCCCATCGCGAAGGTCCAGAGTTCGGGGAGCGATTCTGAAAAACTCGTTCGTGCCCAGTTGACGATCAATGTGCCGTACACCGCTCCGAACAGGGAGTTCCGTCCGCCGACCGCACAGTAAATGACCATTTCGATGGACGGCACGATCCCGACGAAGGTCGGCGACATGAATCCGACTTCCAGCGTGAACAGGGCGCCACCGATACCGGCCATGGCCGCGCAGAACGCAAAGATGAAAATCTTGAAGTTCGCCACATTGTATCCGGAAAACCGGACCCGGTCTTCCTGATCCCGTATCGCGCGCAGGATACGGCCCAGCTTACTGCGCCGCACGAAACGGACCATCAGCATGCAGACCAGCAGCAGAACCGCGCCGACGTAATAAAGGACCAGTTTCGCGTGGTCACTCTGGATATCCCAACCATCCAGAGTTCGCAGATCGGTAATGCCGTTGACGCCACCGGTATAGCCCTGCTGTCCGATGATAAGGATGGTCAGGATCGACGCGATAGCCTGTGTGATGATTGCAAAATAAGTGCCACCCACACGGCGGCGAAACATGGCGATGCCAATGACCATGGCCAGAAGCGTCGGAACTGCCAGCACGGCCAGAAATGTGAAGGACAGGCTGTGGAATGGTTTCCAGAACCACGGCAAGGCTGTGATCTGGTTCCAGTCCATGAAATCGGGAATCCCCGGAGTGGACTGACTCTTGGTCGCTTCTGGTGTCGAGGCCTGGAGTTTCAGGAACATCGCCATGCAATACCCGCCAAGGCCAAAGAATATTCCCTGCCCCAGACTGAGGATTCCCGTGTCGCCCCAGCAGGCGACCAGCCCGATGGCCACGAAGGCATAGGTCAGATATTTTCCGACCAGCGTCAGGCGAAACGCATCCAGCCCCGCGGGCAGCACGACCAGAAGAACCACGGCGAGGATACTGAAGAACAGGATATCCTTGCGGTTCTGAAGGGAAAGCATGTCTTTCTCCCGAAATATGGAAATTTTGGCCTGAATGCCCTTCGGCATCTTCAACGCCTGACCTTGATGGCAAACAGACCCTGCGGACGGATCATCAGTATTCCCACGACCGTCAGCAGAACGACCACCTGCGCCATTGAGCCGTTGAAGAAGAATTCAAGGATTGAACGCACCTGCGAAATGCTGAAAGCCGAGGCTATCGTGCCACCCAGACTCTCCGTCCCACCGAAAGCGACTACCAGAAACGTATCCACGATATACTGCTGTCCCGCCGTCGGGCTGGTGGAGCCGATCATGGTAAAAGCTGCACCGGCGACGCCAGCCACACCGCAACCAAGCCCGAATGTTGTGCGATCGACCCGCTCGGTATCGATGCCAACCGCACCGGCCATGGTCCGGTTCTGCATCACCGCCCGCACCTGCTTGCCCCAGCCGGAACGGTAGAGAAGCGCGTAGACACCGCCGGTAATCAGCAACGTCAGAGTGATGACGATCATCCCGTTGATCGGAATCTGGATGGTCTCGGTCAGGTCCCATGACCCCATCATCCACGAGGGCAGCGTCACGCCGACCTCGCGTGCGCCGAACGTCGAACGCAGAACCTGTTGCAGGATCATGCTGACGCCCCAGGTTGCAAGCAGCGTGTCGAGCGGCCTCTTGTAGAGAAAACGTATCAGTGACCATTCCAGCAACATCCCGATTCCACCAGCAACGATGAAGGCCAGAATCACGGCGAAGAAGAAGTAAAGGCCGAACAGACCGGGCAACCATCGCTCGAATATCTGCGAGCAGACATAGGTCGTATAAGCGCCCAGAATCATGAATTCGCCATGCGCCATGTTGATGACGCCCATCTGGCCGAACACGATCGCCAGTCCCAATGCCATCAGGAGAAAAACCGAAAACAGAATCAGTCCGGCGAAACTCTGCATGACGAAGATCGACGCCAGATCGTTGATCGAATATCCCGCGAACATCGAGATCCTCCTGATGAAGGACACATGGCCGCGACACAGGCAGACACTGCCTGAACGCGACCTATGACATGAAAAATATTTCTGTAATAAGGGTTTTTACTGATACCCGACCGGGAAAGGATTGGGCTCGATCAGATCGGGCGTCTGATAGATGACATTGAACTGTCCGTCCGTCCGGGCCTGCCCAACCAATGTGCGGCTCCACAAATGATGGTTTTTGGCAATGCGGACATACCCTTCAGGCGCATCCTTGAATTCGATCCCCGGTGATGCGTCGATAACCTTGTCGATATCGAAAGAGCCAGCTTTTTCGACGCTCATTTTCCAAAGCCACGGCCCCAGATAGGCGGCCTGAGTCACGTCGCCGATTACGCTGTTCTCTCCCCACATTTTCTTGAAGGCCGCGACGAATTTCTGGTTTTCCGGAGTCGCGATACTCTGGAAATATTTCATGCAGGCGTAAGCACCGGCGATATTTTCACCACCGATACCAAGAATTTCGTCCTCCGTGACCGAAATGGTCATCAGATTATGTTTCGACAGATCCAGTCCAGCGGCTTTCAGCTGCTTGTAGAAGGCGACATTCGAACCGCCAACAATGATCGCGTAGATCACGTCGGGCTTCATGAGCTTGATCTTGTTGATGACTGAATTGAACTGCGCATCGCCAAGAGGGAAATACTCCTCTCCCACAACACGTGATCCCTTCAGATGATTTTCAATATGCTTGCGTGCGATCTTGTTCGCGGTGCGCGGCCAGATGTAGTCCGACCCAAGCAGATAATACGTCTTGGCGTTCTTTTCCTTGGAAATCCAGTCCAGACCTGCCAGAATCTGCTGCGTCGCTTCCTGACCGGTGTAGATCACGTTGCGGGACTGCTCCAGTCCTTCGTAAAAAGTCGGATAGTAAAGCAGCCCGTTGTAATGCTCGAAAACCGGCAGTACCGCTTTGCGCGAGGCAGAAGTCCAGCAGCCGAATACTGAGGCGCATTTATCGTTTTCCAGCAATTTGCGCGCCTTCTCGGCGAAGGTCGGCCAGTCGCTTGCGCCATCTTCCTGAATAAATTTGATCTTGCGTCCCAGAACGCCGCCCGCCTCGTTGATCTGCGCGATCGCAAGCTTCTCGGCTTCAACCGACCCTGTTTCACTCAACGCCATCGTACCGGTGATGGAATGCAGAATACCGACAGTCACACTGTCGTCGGTGACGGCCAGACCGCTCTTGTTGATCAGCGCCGTGGCCGGGGTATCCGCTCTGGCCAGACGCGGCATCAGCGCACCGAGGGGGAGCGCCGACATGCCCATCAGAACCCTGCGGCGACTGGATTGCTTGTTCAACGGATTCTTTCTGTCAGGCATTATCTGTTCACCTTCGCTGCAAGTGTTCGTGCTCTTGGGACGACCAGACAAGAATTCAGGATCGGGTAGCGCATTTTCCATACGTCGATTGACGTACCAGGACGGAAGCAAAAGACGCTTCTTTGTTCTGGTTTCGATATGTAGAGTGATGCCAACCGGATGCCTGTCCTGTTCGGCCGTACGGAAAGGCGCATGTTTCCACATCAACGGATCATTATGTCGCGTCGCAGCTACAACCGCTGGGTCGCGGACGAGACGATGGAAGACTACGCCTTGCGTTTCACGCCGGGTTCGGCCCGGCGCTGGTCATTACCGGGCGTCGCCAACACTGCTTTTGGAGGCGTGTCATTTCTGGCGCTGGAAATGATCGGCGGTCTGGTGTTTCTGCAATACGGCTTCACCAACGCAACGTTGGCGCTGCTGATCGGCGTGGTGCTGATTTTCCTGCTCAGTCTCCCCATCAGCTATCATTCGTCGCGCTGCGGTATTGATATCGATCTGCTCACGCGCGGAGCGGGCTTCGGCTATATCGGATCGACACTGACCTCGCTGGTCTACGCATCGTTCACCTTCATGTTCTTCGCCATCGAAGGCGCGATCCTGTCCGATATCCTGAAACTGAGTCTCGGAATTCCGCTCTGGCTGGGATACATCCTGTCCACACTGGTCGTCATACCCATCGTTGCACGCGGCTTCACGCTCATCAGCCGGTTTCAGGCATGGACAGTCATACCGTGGCTGGCGCTTCAGCTTTTGCCCTTCGTGGTTATCGCGTGGCGACAGCCTGATGCAGCGGCTGGGTGGTCGCATTATGCGGGACAGAATCCGTCCATGCCCCGGCTGATGGGAATAGGGGCTGCTTTTTCCATCATCTTTTCTGTTGTCACCCAGATCGGTGAGCAATCGGATTTTCTGCGCTTTCTCCCCGTCCCGCAGAATGGACGACAGAAATGGGCGTGGTGGACGGTCATTCTGACCTGTGGCGCGGGGTGGATCTTCGCGGGCGGACTGAAGATTCTGGCGGGTATGTTTCTGGCCTGGCTGACACTGCGTCACGGAGAGCCCTCCGCCATCGCACAGCAACCGACGACAATGTATCTGATGGCGTTCAGGCAGGTAACAGCCCACCCCGGCTGGGCGCTCGCTCTGACCACTCTTTTCATTGCGTTATCCCAGATCAAGATCAACATCACCAACGCCTATGCCGGGTCGATAGCGTGGTCCAATTTCTTCTCGCGTGTCACCCACAGCCACCCCGGTCGCGTCGTGTGGCTTGCGTTCAATGTCGGACTCGCCCTGCTACTGATGGAAATGGACATCTACAGCACCATCATCAGTCTGCTGTTTCTGCATTCGACCGTTGCGGCCTCATGGATCGGTGCATTGACGTCCGATCTGGTCGTCAACAAGCCGCTGGGGCTCAGTCCGCCGGGGATCGAATTCCGTCGGGCCTATCTGTACGACATCAATCCCGTCGGTATCGGCGCCATGACCGGGGGCATCGCGGCGGCGGCGGCTCTCTACCTTGGGGTGTTCGGTCCCGCCTTCACTGTCTTCGCCCCGATGGCCGGACTGGTTTGCGCTTTCTGTCTGGCGCCGCTTATCGGTTGGGCAACGCGGGGCCGGTACTATCTGGCGCGACGTCGCTTCGTCCCGCCGGTGAACGCTAACCGTTATACCTGTGTCATCTGTCAGAACAGTTTTGAAGGCGAGGACATTGCCCGCTGTCCCGTCTATGCGGGCTTCATATGCTCGCTGTGCTGTAGTCTGGATTCACGCTGCCGTGACGCCTGCAAGCCGGATGGCGCACGTCTGAGCGGCCAGATCGCATCTCTGGCGCGCGCACTGCTGCCGAAGGCGATCATGACACCCAACTTCGGGATCATCTGCCGCTATCTGGCCATTCTGTTCGCGCTGATGGTCTGTGCCGGCGGCGTTCTCTTCGGACTGTATGCTGCGATCGTGCCATTCGCCGCTGTTCAGTCATCCGGACTATACGCGGTTTTCTGGAAGACGTTCTTTCTGCTGCTGCTGCCACAGGCAGTGCTGGCATGGTTCGTGGTCCTGAACCAGCGAAGCTATCGTACGGCTGAAGACGAAAACCGTTACCAGACCAGACTGCTGATGAAAGAAATACGGGCTCACCGTCGCACTGACCAGCAACTGAAAAAAGCCAAGGAGCGTGCAGAATCGGCCAACCTGTCAAAAAGCCGTTTTATGGTCGGCGTAAATCATGAAATTCGCACTCCACTCAATTCGATAATGGGATATGCCTATCTGCTGGAAAACCGGATGCTGACACCGGCACGACGTGACGAGGGGTTGAAGATCATCCAGCGCAGCGCCGAGCATCTGAGCGGCCTGATCGAGGGGCTGTTCGACATCTCCAAGATCGAAGCAGGCCGGATGGATGTGCTGCACGAAAAAATCAACCTGCGCGACTTCCTGCGGCATCTGACGGATATGCTGCGTTTTCAGGCCAATCAGAAAAACCTTGATTTTATTGAGGATATTCCAGACACGATCCCGGATTACGTCATCACCGACCAGCGTCGGCTGAGGCAGATTCTGATCAACCTGCTGTCAAACGCGATAAAATTCACCAATCAGGGATTCGTTTCATTTTCAGTCCGCTGGGGGACTGAAATTGCGACATTCGAAATCCGGGATAGCGGAATCGGTATCCCGGAGGAGGACATGGAGCGTATTCACGAACCATTCCAGCGGAGTTCTCACCCGAATTCCCATCGTATTCCCGGAACCGGTCTGGGGCTGACCATAACGCGCCTGTTAGTCCAGATTCTGGGAGGAGAGTTGACGATTTCCAGCAAGGTCGGACAGGGGACCTCCTGTCGCGTGCGCTTGATGCTGGCCAGCGCTCAGTCTGATGCAGGAACGGTGCCGCCGATCAGCCTGCTGACGGAAACGGGATCAATGGCAATGGGAAAACGTCGGCCCAGCGTCTTCGTCGTCGATGACGATCCGATTCATAGAGGCATGATCAACGATGCTCTGGAGCCGCTGGGCTTCGTGGTCTATTCTGCCTCCAATGGACAGGAATGTCTGGATATCGCGGCTCATGCTTCGATCGACCTGTTTCTGCTGGACGTCAACATGCCTGGCATGAGCGGGTGGCAACTGGCGCGCCGGTTACGTCAGGGGAGCAATCGTGCCTCCGTTATCCTGATCATTTCCGCCGACGAGCAGGTAAGGACCCAGACAAATCGCGACGGATTGTGCGATGGTATCCTGTCCAAGCCCATTTCGATCTCCGAACTACTGACTCTGATTGACCGAACGCTGGTTCCCGCTGCTTCCACTTCCGAACCTGCTGTCAAGAACACGACAAACCAGTTGCTGACACCCCCAGACCTGTCGGAACTCCGGCGACTGGCCCGGCTTGGCCATATCGCTGGTCTATTGCGCTTTCTGGATACGGTTGCAGACACCGCACCGGACGATGCACGAATTATCCGTGACATGGCGAAACATTTTCAGATCGGGGAACTGCGCTCTTTCCTCGACAACTACAAGGAGCGGGAATGACCAGCATTGTACTTGTCGTGGATGACGAACCTGTCAATCTGTCTCTCGCCACGGACATTCTGGAAGCTGGAGGCTTTACGGTCCTTGTGGCCCAGTCGGCGGACGACGGTCTGGCCATTCTGGCCGATGTTCCGGTCGATCTGGTATTGCTGGATGCCGTGATGCCGGGGAAGGATGGATTCCAGATGTGCCGCATCATGAAAACGATCCCGGATTACTGTGATATTCCAGTCATTTTCATGACCGGCCTGTCCGGACAGGATGACATTGTTCTGGCATTTGAAGCGGGCAGCGTCGATTATATCATCAAGCCCATCCAGCCAGCCGAACTGCTGGCCCGCACGCGCACACATCTGGATAATGCTAGAAAAACCAAGAATATTTTTCGGGCCATAAATTTTTCGGGCCGCCATTTCCTGGCCACTGACCGGGAAGGCGTCGTGCAGTGGTTCTCTCCGCAGGTTCCCGCCATCATTGGAAGTGGCGCAGCACATGACGCGACGCCGAAGCTGTCTGCGGACACACTGCGCTGGCTGCTGACCTGTATCAATACATCATCATCCGTCGATACCAGCTACAGGCAGCAGGACACGGAGTATGGTATCGAATTCAATTTTATGGGGCAGTCTGAATCCGATGAATTTCTGGTCCGTCTGACTGTTGTCAGGGATGGACAGGACATTACGTGCCTACAGGTCAAACTGGGACTGACGGTAAGGGAGGCTGAGGTTCTGTTCTGGGTGGCAAAAGGCAAAACCAATCGGGATATTGCTGAAATCCTGTCGATCAGCCATCGAACCGTCAATAAACATCTTGAACAGGTCTACATAAAAATCGGTGTGGAAAACAGGGCGGCCGCAACCGCCCGTGTTCTCCAGGCACTTCATGGATAGAAACTATTTGGGCATCGGTCCAAGTTTCACGCCGTCTGGATAATATTTCCAGCCATCGCGGATACGGACTTTGTCATCCCAGGGAAGTTTATATTCTCCAGCGGCAAGGTCGCGTACCCAGGTCAGATAGTTAGCCTTCTCACCACCCGGTTTGCCGACATAGGCGCGGCACCCCAGATTGAAGATATTGTTTTCCAGCGCCCAGTTTTCACGCGCCTTGTCCACCAGACGTGGGAACAGCTCGGCGGTAACGATTTCCCAGGGGTTGCGATGTCCCTGCTGGATCACGTTGCCGTCGTAATTGCAGACTGTACCTTCACCAAAATAATAAAACACATTGTCATATCCAGCAAGGTTGACGGATATGGTGTACATCAGATTTTGCCAGGCGTTGGTCCTGTTGGTCCATATCCACTGGTCGTTAACCTGCGTGGAATAGCCGGAAATGCGGATATAGACATTCGCTCCCTTATAGGCCGCTTCACGCGCCAGTTCCGGAAACATGCCGTCATGGCAGATGCATACCGCCAGACGTGATCCCTTGGGACCATCGCAGACCGGCATTCCAAAGTTTCCCGGCGACCAGGGCTCGATCGGCACCCAGGGCTGCAATTTGCGGTAATGCAGTGCGATCTCACCATCAGCGTTAATAATGATAGCTGTATTGTAGGGAGGCAGCGACGGATCTTCGTTTCGCTCCATGAGCGAGAAAACCCCCCACACATCGTTGCGCTTGCATGCTTCCTTGAAACGGGTGATTTCCGGACTTTCGACCGTCAGCAGCATTTCGTCGTAGGTCCAGATCGACGTATTCAGCCCTTGCGTCGAATATTCCGGGAACACAATGACGTCCAGATCCGGGTATCCGGCCTTCGTTGAATCGACCGCACGGCAGATCTGATCAACCTGTGTCTGGATATCTTCAGGACCTTTGATGACCGGGACCGGATATTGAATCAGCGCGACCAGAAGAGCCTCTTCCCACGCGCTCACACTCCCTGTGCTTCCCATGAACTGCTCCTTTGCAAAAACGACAGCCCTACTCGGCCAGTCAGACAGCGGATCGAAGACTTCACGCTCCCGACCCAGGAGATAATCGTCACGCGTCATGTGGATTCAGGCCCATACGTCGTTTGACGTAAAATGGTGGTTCTAAAGGCAATTCAGGGATGAGCGTTTTTCGGATGAGACTGGCGCCCAGTGCGATGAGGATGATGGCCTGTGAGATATCGAGGCGGCGATCGTAGTCGTGCATGAAACGTGGCCATCTTGTCATCCAGCCGACTGATTCGCTTCATGGCTCGACCGCTTCCGTTCCAGCATCAGTCCCACGTCTTGAATGGTCTGGAGCAGGAACCGTCGGACCAATTCCCTGAACCAGCCATAGACCGTCGCCAAGACCCGAAATGAATCGGAAGCATCCGCCAGCCGCAGCCGGATCGAATCAAATCGTGCACCGCGTTGATCGCGAAAAACTGGACATCAAAGTCTGAACACATGAAGCGGACTCTTGTCCTCGCTGATGTGAGGTTTGCGACCAGATCGGTGCATGTCTTGGCAATGATCGAACGGAGTATTGATGCTGGCGTGCCGTTCCTCTGGATAGCATCGGTCGTCTGGACTTTGGTAAGATCAATTGGTTATTATTCCGGTACCGGAATGGAAGGTTTTCGACTCCTCCCATTTTTGCAGAACATGCTGAGTTCGCATGAATAAGAAGGCGGATATGAATGAGTTTACAGAAAAAATTTCGTGGAAAGATCACGGGTAGCGATGTTCGTTTGATCAAAGTGTTCTGTACTATTGTAGAATGCGGAGGGTTTGCGGCTGCCGAACCGGTTTTGCAGATTGGATTGCCTGCGATTAGTCGTTGCGTTTCTGATTTGGAAATTCGCACTGGTGTAACTGTATGCCGAAGGGGTAAGGCTGGTTTTTCTGTTACGGAACACGGTTTACGTCTGTATGATTACTGCAAACGGCTTTTGTATGATATCGAGCGTTTTGAGCATGAAATTTCAAGCTTGAACACAGAAGTCAGCGGTACCCTGCGTTTGGCGGTAGTGGACGCTTTGATTACGGATGAAAGTTTCAGGCTGACGGCAGTCCTCAATAACTTCTGCACGCTTTATCCAGACGTTCTCCTTAATTTAACTTCAAAAACAACGGAAGAAGTTGAATCTGGCATTGTTAATAATGAATTTGATGTTGGTATTATATTTAAAAGGAGAGCTGTAGAAAAAATAGAATATAAGTTTCTTCATGGAGAAGTGAATCATCTGTATTGTTCTGTTGGTCATGAGTTGTTTAAAAATCCACCTAAAAACATCAGCGAAATAAAGCATAAAAAATACAGTTTTTGTGGTTATGATCTGAATAGGGCAACAAGACTTCCGGAAATTGTTAGAAGTTTTAAGCAAAAAGCTATTGTTCAAAACATGGAGTTAGCTGCAACGCTCATTGGAAGTGGGTGTTATCTGGGATTTCTGCCAGCGCACTATGTTGACTCACTCTGGAGAAAAGATGATTATAAAAAAATACTTCCGTCAGAAATCCAGTTCATTAATTCTATTGAGATTATTACGCTTAAGGGAAAAACTTCTTCATTGATAAAAAAATTTCTTTTTTGTATGCATGAATAGAAATGGTTTCGCTATAAAAACAGAAATTATATTTTGTTTTTATCGGGGGAATTGTAATGGGTGTCGCTCCTTAGTTTATAAAAATCTCTTTGGGAATTTATCTGTTAATGATGAATTGGCCTCGTGGAGCATATGTATGACGTTTGAAAATACCAATTTTTCGCCATTTTCCTGTTAACGTAAAAAAACCGTCTCCATACTCATTTCGGGACTCTAGGGCATGTCGTCCGTTAGCATCAGACGCTATGAGGCTTGTACTTCCATCTGATCTGTGATGTTTTCTCCCTGTTTTCAGGGAGAAAATGAATGCGACGATATGGCCTGAGTGACAGCCAGTGGGAACGGATAAAAGATCTTCTCCCGGGTCGCGAAGGTCATGTCGGTGGAACGGCTGCCGATAACCGTCTGTCCGTGGAAGCGGTTCTGTATCGTTACCGTGCCGGCATTCCCTAGCGTGACCTGCCTGTCCGTTTTGGTGACTGGAAGAACGCCGTCATCCCCAAACGGAATCGCAACAATGTATCAACGTGGTGTGTGACGGACCGATATCAGACTTAAATCGCAAATTTGGAAGATCTGGCCTCTGCTCACTCGAAACGAAGTGGTCGTTTTATGGTGGAGGCGTCAGGCATACTAAATGGTGGGCGTTCCTTAGGCTCAGGACTCATAGCCAGAACATGACGGTTGCGGCGAGGCAGATGGCTGAGAAGAAGGCGGTCGGGCATCTGTCGTAGCGTGTTGCGACCCGCCGCCAGTCCTTGAGGCGGCCGAACATGATTTCAATGCGGTTGCGTCTTTTGTATTTTCGCTTGTCGTATTTGACTGGTTTTGCGCGGGATCTTCTTCCTGGAATGCAGGGCCTGATCCCTTTTTCCTCCAGAGCATCCCGGAACCAGTCAGCATCATAACCTCGATCCGCCAGCAGCCACTGTAAGGGGACACTTAGTTCTGCACCACGGGTAGGCCGGGATTACGTGGGACGAACGGGGACGCCGTGGGATAAAATTTGGCAGGTGGCCGCGATTGAAACGCGGCGTTCAGTTTTATCCACAGAGGAAAAGCGATCTTAGAGAGGTTTTGCACCAAAATGGATTTCGGCGATTTCGGACAGTTGGTGTTGCACTTTCTGGGCTGAGCGCGGACCGCGTGTCAGGTTGCGCTCAGAGACCGCTTAGAACTTGATGAAGTTGTGTCAGACGCGAGTCTGAATTGCCTCCTCTATCGCGGATTTTAGACGTAGGGCTTGTTCCTTGTTTTTCGTCGTGAGGATTGGCTGATCGCCAGACGAGTTTTTGATCATCACTTTGTAAGTCGCTGCTTCTATCTTTGATTTACCAATCCCGGCAATAATTATTAAAATGATAAAAAAGAAATAAAACCCCAAATAAACCCTTCCGAACTACCTATCATAAACCCAAAAAACAAAGAAATTAAAAAAACAATTCCCGAAAATATGCTATCTTCTTTTTTTAACGAGACACTTCCTATGGAGGATACTGAATAACTTGTCTCTCCTATTTTTATTATATTGCTATCAACGGAGAAATTGCCTTCTGATAAAATAGGATCGCTCATTTATGCTGCCTTATGACATGGCCTGGATGCCTGCGACAAAGCGGGGTGTGCAGGAGCGCATTCAGTCTGAGGTCTGGATGAAACCTGAACAGGAAGGCCAAGGACATCGACGTGACCCGCGCCGATGTCGTCGAATTGCACCAAGGGCTGAAAGAGACACCCTATCAGGCCAACCGGGTGCTGGGCGTGCTGGCGAACATTCCCCGGATCGACGGCAATCCCTATGTGATCACCGGGAAGATGGAGGGCCAGTATCTGACCGACATCCAGAAACCCCGGCGGCGGCTTCGCACACGGGCCGGGCTGGACACGCTGCGTATCCATGATCTGCGCCATTCCTTCGCCTCGGACGCGCTCCAGCTTGGCGCGGACCTGACCATGATCGGGCGGCTGCTGGGCCATACGCAGGTACAGACCACCGCGCGGTATGCCCACCTCAAGACCGATCCCGTCCGCACCACCGCCAACAAGGTGGCGGATGCCATCGCCAGCGCGCTCGGGCACGTCGCGCTAGAAAACAGGGTCAACTAAGTTTCCACCCCAGACGATGTGCCTTTTCTATTCAAAGAGTCGGATTTTCACGTTAACGGAAGGAAAATGATCCTTACATTCCTACTTCAATCCAAGAAAAAATGACATTATCGCCACGAGCAATGGAAACACAACTCCCACTACCAGCTTTCCAAATATTCCATCCCAAAATCCTGTCGCGATTTTTTCAACCGCTTCATTCGTATGATTTATTTGATTAATCGTAACACTTCCATCAGATTGAATATTTCCGATAGATTGATTATTACCATTTGACCCAATCAATTTCTGAAGATCCAAAAAAGAGGCTGCTTCAGATATTAACCTAAAATCTCGTTGTGCTCTGTCCGTAAACCAAGCACCTGCAAGAAAAAGACTCAACGCGACCATTATGGTGATATTGTAGAATATCTTAAATACTTCATTTGAGGGGTCTGAAGTTATGTGCCAAAATGCTCTAACTACTATATATCTATCATAAAAATCCCGAACAATATCGGATTTCAAGGGGAAATTTGAAATATAAGATATTTTTAATACCTCTTCTATTAACAAAATTATAGCCATAAAACCACATAACCCCCCAAATACATATGAGGCCATCGCCCTATTACGCGCTTTTTTCAACATCAGAGACGGATCTTTCCACAATTAATCCAATAAATTGGCAAATTTTTATTTTTTATGTCGAGACGATTTCTTCATTGAAGAGTCTTTCTACCGTCTCCACAAACAAGAGATTATATCCACATCTCTATCGACAAAGAAGGGGAAGGAAGGCCCTTCGCCTCCCTTCCCCCAAAGGCCGCCTACAGAGCGGCAGGGCCGCGCGACGGCGCAGGTCTTCGCCCCGCTGGCGCGCAACCCGGCCACTCCCGCCGTCATTTGTCCCCAATTCTCCCGCGCGGTCACCCGCCTCCGGGAAGCACTCAGGGGTGCTTCCCCCGGCGATGATACCGGCAAAGGAGTCGGGGATATGACCGACAATATGAATGGGGCCTTCCGTAATGTGATCCTTCACGGCGACAGCGTTGCCCTCATGCGGGCGATGCCGCGCGAGAGCGTGGATTTCATCCTCACCGACGCGCCTTATTCTTGTGAACTACCGGGGCCGGGACGGGCGGACGGTGCGCAATGACGACAACACCGCATGGCTTCGCCCGGCGTTCAACCAGATGCACAGAGTCTTGAAGGACCGCGGGTTCGCCCTCTCGTTCTATGCGTGGAACCGGGTTGACCTGTTCATGGCGGCCTGGAAGGCGGCGGGGTTTCGGCCCATGGGGCATATCATCTTTCGCAAGTCCTATGCGTCATCCGCCCGGTTCGTCCGCTACACCCATGAGGCGGCTTACCTACTGGCCAAGGGTGACGCGAAGCTGCCCCGCCAGTCCATCCCGGACGTGATCGACATGCCCTATAGTGGCAGCAGGATGCACCCGACACAGAAGCCCGTCGCGGCGCTATTGCCCCTGGTTCATGCCTTCTGCCCGGCTGGCGGCCTGGTTCTGGACCCGTTCTGCGGTTCCGGTTCGTCCCTGGTCGCGGCGCAGCATCTTGGCCGCGACTGGCTGGCATGGAACTGGACGCAACCCACGCCGCCACGGCATCTCGGCGGCTGGCCTATTGGGGCGAGAGACGGGCGGCGGCATAAGTCGCCCCCTCCCTCTTTCCGGCCTGTCACCTACTACGAAGTAGTCGCGCGCTGATCCTTACGGATTGGAAGAAAAAACAAGACCGCATTAATCACCGTTCCACTTGAAGCGCGCTCTGAATAATCGCGACCAACCTTCGCGTAATACGGTCTCGTTTTCCTTGCGGAGTCACCATGATCACCCCCCTCTTTCGTCCACAATTCGCACCGCAGATTCAATGTGTGATTGATCGCCTTTATTCCGAGACACTCTCGCAAGATCCAGCGATACGCCAATTGGCGCAAGCCAAAGGACTGACACATGACGGCCAGCGTGGTTTCTACGAGGCCATGAAAGATGAGATCGTTCATCCGGTTGTTGCGGGGTGCGATGTCGTCGAATTCATCAGTCGGGTCGAGTGTGAACTCGTTCTCCATCGGCTCTTTCTTTTCGACAGTGCCTTCGCCCAGTTCAGGCTGACGGCGTCGGGCGGACTAGTTCGGATCTTCTTCCTCATCGTCCGTGGCCGCTTCACCTGCTCCCGTGTCCGGAACAGGTGGCCTGGGGGGCAAGGGCTGGCTACTCCAGTCATCCGGACAACCGTCCTTGGGACGTGTGGGCTTTGGCGGTGGAAGAACACGCTCGCGGAAGCGGTCATCCTCGAAATAACGGGCCTTCTTTGCACGGATCGGGTAGAGGCCGGAGACCATGACAATCTCGTCCGTGGGCGAAAGCTGCATGATCTCGCCGGCCGTCAACAGCGGGCGCGCCGTTTCCGAGCGCGAAACCATCAGATGGCCCAGCCAGGGCGAAAGCCGGTGTCCGGCATAGTTCTTCATCGCCTTCATCTCTGTGGCGGTGCCGAGCGCGTCCGAGACACGTTCGCGGTCCGCTCATCGTTGGTGGCGACCCGACAGCCCCCCCAGGAGATACGATGCCGGCATGACCGGTCCGACAGGTGGGGAACGTGCGACACAGATGAATATCGCGTTCGCCCGGTGCGACCGTCTTCCATGCTGGTGCCGCGGGCTGCGACCTGACACCCGCCCCCGACTGCCACGTCCCTGCTGCGAACGGTTCGGGCCGTATCCTACGGACCCGTCGTTCCAACGAAGGCCTGCCAGCCGCTTGCCCGCTGGACGATCCCTCCTTCGCCACGGACAGTCCGACCGTTTCACGGGTGAGGAAGGGGCAGTCACGTCTCTTGTCAGCCACTCGCACAGCCGGACATGGGAGAGACGTCGCCGCCCATCCCGGTCTCCCCGGGCGGGGTCTTCCGGGTGCGCCGCGCCCGAGGCGGCGAGCAAAATGGTCGCACTCCGGCTGACCGTTCATGTCCGCAGCCCCATGATATGTGACGACGACATGATGGAATTGTGCTAGAATGCGCCGTCTAGAGGCTGAACAAGTAATGGGCTGTCATGATGCCAACGATGACGAGCAAGAATGATGGGGGCAGCATCGCCGTCGATGCTGTTCACAAAGCCGCAGGATCGCGAGACTGGCGGCATAACAATCGGACGCGTGCCCTACTGGCAAGCGAACCTAAGCTCAAAACCATTGTTCGTCTGGCAAAGCAGAAGCTGGGAGCGAAGCAGGTCTGGATTTTCGGGAGCCGGGCCACCGGTACAAATCGCCCTGATAGCGACTGGGATATTTTCCTCGTTCTTCCGAACCGTGCCAGTGACAGTGACCTCAGTCCCAGCAAAACCTGGGCCGTCGGTCGAGAGGCCGGCCTGATTGCGGATATCGTCGCTGAACGAGACGCCGAGATTCGCTCGACCATCAACGTGCCCAACACATTGTCCTATATTCTTCACCGTGAGGGTGTGCGCGTTGGCTAAAACGCCCGATCCCGTTGCAAAGAAGATCGGCTCGCAGATCTGGCTGGCCAATAATTTCCTCAGTGATGCGCGCCTGCTCCACGCTTCCGGCAGCCGAAATGCGGTCAACCAGCTTTTCTACGCGGTCGAGGCCGCCCTGATTGCCGTCATGACTGCGGAAGGGATCCATATCGGACGTCAGCATCAGCACCAGCTCGGCGCCATTCTCGATGACCTGCCTGACGATAACCCGTTGAAACCGGGGTTTCGTGAGGTTGAGGTGCTGACGGCTTATGCGACCACCTATCGTTATGCGACACCCGGCGGCAATATTCCCCGCGCTCCTGATCCGGATGACGTCGATCGCTGGCAGGAAACGGCTTCACGTCTGGTCGAAACCATCACACGACATTTCGGGGTGACGGTCACACCAGATGCGTTCAATGCGATAGCAGACGTTACCTCGCCCCCTCGCTAAGCCTCCCTGCCCCGGCTTTGCCGGAAGATCACAATTGAGTCTGGGACAGTCGCGCCATGCGGCGGATCGTTGTGCAAAATGCATCCGCCTCCCGACGGTGCATGTGGTCGAGCGGGAACGACCGCCAAAAGTATACCGAAACAGTATTCTCATCTGGAGGAGGCGCTCACGCGCCAGCCTCCCTGCGGAATCGCCAGACCGGAATGCCCATCTGCTTGGCCTTGTCGGCCAGATTGTCCTGTATGCCCGATCCCGGAAACACCATGATGCCGACGGGCAGGACTTTCAGCAGGGCGTCGTTGCGCCGGAACGGGGCGGCCTTGCCATGCCGGTTCCAGTCGGGTTTGAAGGCGATCTGGGCAACCTGCCGATGATCGGCCCAGCGGGAGGCGATGAATTCCGCGCCCTTGGGTGAACCGCCATGCAACAGCACCATGTCGGGATGCTTCTCGCGCACCTTGTCAAGATGGTTCCAGATCAGAAGATGACCAGCTCGGCGCGGTGCGACAGCAGCCCGTGCTGGAGATTGATCGCCGCCAGAGGCGCGGGGAGATTGCGCAGGTACGACGATGGCGCGCCGACCAGACTGCACATCTGGCCAAACGACCAGTGCGTGGGCGCGATCGGGTCATTCTGTCCCGGCACGGTCAGGGTCAGGGTCATCATCCGATCCGCAGCGAACGCCAGCATCTCACGAACAAAATCGCCATCCGACGCTTGCTCCACAAGCTCCAGCAGCGCCATCTTCTCGCCGGTCATCGTCAGGTCCTTCAGGTTCATTTCGCACCCGAACCCTATCAAAGACCGGCGATGGCCGCCTCAGCGGCCAATCTCACTCCTACACCACGCCCCGTGACAGCGATTCCGCCGGTGAGCGTATTGTCGTCACATCGCGCAATTTCCACTAATCAATAAGGCCGCCGATAAAGCTCACGCCATCGTGAAGCGCCCCGATTTCAGCCCAACCTACGCTGGAGTTTCACTCCCGTTTGCATCCTATACGGATCCTGCGCGTATGTCCCAAACGCAGAAAGCCGCCCTTACGGACGGCTTAACATGCTGATGATGTTGGATAATGTATGGTTGCGGAGGCACGCAAACCCCGATACCGACAGTCACTTCAGGCGGCAATATAATTACGTGATGTCAGTAGTTTAATACCTTAAATTAGGACAGGCACTCAGTTTAGCTCCACGAAGCGGCATCAGTTCAAGAAGCTATATATCGTCAACATTTGGACCCATCATCCAACTCAGCCTTTTTGCGTATAATAAGTTATCGACCCATCACTCTCTTCCGACCAGGCAGAGCACACATTCTTAAAATCAATCAGAATAACCAGCATTCGGCGCTCTTGCATCTATACCCAGAGCTTAAATTACGCTTTGCTTTTTATTAGCACTATCCTCAAGCACATAATTCTACGGGCTCCAAACCAAGAGACTCCGGCATTCTTAGTTTTTTTGATAATATTAAAAGTTCTTTTCCAATACGTTTTTTTTGGACTGAATAATTTATATCAAATCCGAACTGCCGTCGTTTTTTATATAAGTTTTGAATTTCAGGCACAAAATCGTAGGTTACAATCCATGGGCACTTAATTCCCATCACGGCTTCAGAAAGTTTTTGATGGTCTTCAGCATCATAAAAACTTGTATATAAAGACGATCCCTTATTATAATAGGGAGGATCAATACAAAACAAAACTTTTTCGTCAAAGAGCAATGATTTATTTTTTATGTAAGATGAAGCATCTTCATTTGTAAGGTTTATTCTATCTTTATACTTGAAAACCCTTTCAATTCTTGATATTAGATCCTCCTTATTAAACCTACAATCAATCTTATAATTACCTTCTTGAGACAGTCCTCCAATAACCCCAGCCCCTTTTATGATACCAGATCTATTCGTTCTGTTTAAAAAGAATGCAGAAAATCCCAAAGATAAAGGGTCTCTAATATCCTGCTGCAAAAACATTTCTCTTTGTCTATGCCATTCGTGCATGTTGACCGGAGTATATGTAATCATATCTAAAAAATCTCTATTATGATTTAATACACTAAACCAAAATGCATAAATAGCCGGGTCTATATCGTTAATATGAATATCTGAGACCTCTCCTCCATAAAGCAATGTCAAAGCTAACCCAGCCCCTCCTGCAAACGGCTCCACATAATGGCCCCGCTCCAATTTATTTAACTTCAATATGTAGGACACCATCTCGGCTAGACAGGTTTTGCCACCGGGATAGCGCAGCGGGGATACAGTTCGTGCCATTACCAATCATACCAACTCGAAAAATGGGCTATAAAGCATCAACATCTCATCCAGATTTTTTCTCTGCACTCTGTTTAATTATATCTTCAATGCACGCATTAACCAATGGTGCTATCGCTTCCATATCATTCGCCAACTGGTGTCCATAAAAATTTGCAGAGGTTCCATGGTGTTTCGTCGTATTGCCATGTTCTGAAATTCTTTTAACCGCTTGGTTGAATGCATTATATGTTTCTTTTTCTTGAAACCCGTAAGCTTTTACCTTTTCCTTACTCCAAAACGATATAAAATCATTATTGGGTCCTTTCCCTGCGAGGGCAGCTAGTGATTCAAGAAAGGCCCAGCATCCAACTGATAATAAGGGCGTATTGTCATACAGAGACACATTGCAAAGTGAACAATATAGACTTTCTAGTTTTTTACTTTTTATTTTCTTCAGACCATCAAGTATATTCGAATGATTTTGGATGTATTTCTGCGTACTTGGACGAATCTGTCGCCCAGAGTGATCTCCATTATTTTTAGAATCGACTTCGTTATCTCGTTCGAAATCTGGATCGGTTTTATCCTTACTTCCCTCCTCAGTTGTTCGATCTGTCTGATTTTCGGTAGGAGAATTACCCGCATCATGAGTTGAGGCGTTGTCAGATGTCTCTTTAGATATTTTCCTACCGGATGAGTGATCAAGTGCCGCCGATGGTGTTTTCGGTGCCTGGTCTATCAACGGCCATTTCAAAATTCTAGGGCTATCAGAAGTTTCTAGGTGAATTAATTTATCAGCATATTTATCAATTTCAGCTTTTTTTGCCCGAGAATTCACAACTCCAGACAAAAGATCTTCAATAAATAACTTTGACAAGTCATTAAAAGTTTTCTTATTTCTATCAGTACAAACAATATCATCATCATTAAGAGATAGTCCGAAGCATAATTCTCTTATTTTTGAATTGCTCAAATATCTTTGTACCGTTGTTAATCTTCCTTTTCTATTTCCGTTTTCTATAATCGACTCTCTCTCAGAATAATCCAAAAATTCTAAAGCAAATTTATTCTTATCATTTTTCTGTTTGTCTCTAATGAACCTAGATTTTTGATCGGCGTCCCAAGATTTCCGGCCTATGCCACCATTTTGGCCGGAATGATTTCGTTCTACCCAAATGCTAGCATCATCTACATCAGAAAAAATCACACATCTTACAGAATTTATACCTTCAAACGACTTCTCAAGTCTTTTGAATTGGGACTTAAATTTGGTCGGAGCAAGTTCTGGATCTTTGAGAAGTTTCAATGCACATAAGCGCCGATTGCCCTCGACGACTTCATATGCGCCTTGATTGCCAGCCACAGGTATAACAGCAAACATTTCAATGGGGCTCAAGCCATTGGTTGCTATATCTCGAGCCAATGGATAGACATCTTCTTTATCACAAAGATACTCTATTGCATCAGATTCTGTTCCTGACGGAGTATGCCTGGGATTTTTTAAATCAAGAAATAGTTTAGAAAGACTAATATTTTTTATATCTCGCTTTACCACGGGGCCTCACAAAAAGTTCTAATTTGACTAATATGTGCCTTAAGAATACCCAGAACCATCTCTACCCGCAACGGTTGCCCGAATTCCATTCAGAATTAACTCAAATACGACAAAGGGAGCCTAGAATTTCCCAAACCTGTGGCGATGAACCGTTCCAACAGGTGTTATGAGAAATGTGAAATCGGGATGCCTTGGCCGGTTCCGGGCATCAATATCTCAGCATAGACGGAAAGATTACGTTAGCCGGGTGGAGAGCAGCAGAAATGTTACCTTCATGCGCTTGTCGTCCTTGATCGGGCCGAGCCTCAGCTTCGTCAGGGCTGGATTTCCTTCGTTCTCCAGGGCTTGAGAACCAGATCGTGGTTCAGAATAAGCGTGAACGGTAGACCCGGCCGGTCGGTCAGCGTCGGCTGGACGTTAAGGCTGCGATCGATCAGGCGGTTGCCTACCATGGAAAACCCGTTACTAGCCCCACTGCGGATCGCCTGCATCAGGTTGTTCTCGTTCCACGACGTCCCGGCTTCGGAGCCCACGCTGAGCAGGGTTGTGACCAGCGCCGCCCTGAAAAGCTGTCCCCAATGGTTGTTTACCTCATCGGACAGGCCGGACTGACCGATGGCGTCGCCACCGGGCAGCTTTTCCAGCACCAGGCTCTCCCCGTTCAGGTAGATCAACCGGGTCCAGATGATCTGGGTCCGCTGCTGCCCGAAGGAAACACTGCTGTTATAGGCCCCGAACAGGGTGCTGCCCTGCGGGATCAGCAGGAATCGGCCGGTCGGGCTGTCATAGACGTTCTGGGTGACATGACCGACAATCTGACCCGGCAGATCGGAGCTGATTTTCGTATTCAGCGCACCAGCGATGACAGTACCCGCCTGCAGAACGTATGGCGAGGTCGGGAGCATAATCCGGTCGGGACTCACCGTCGCACGGTCTGACTGACCCGCCAGAAAGGCGCGATTGCCAGCCTGCTGGTCGGTTCCTGCCGATGATGCCTGCGCTCCGGGAGCGGTCGCCATCACCGGCACCGCCTGCGCACTCTGCCCCTCCCGCACCTCGACCTGCGCGAAAAGTCGGCTGGTGCGCGCCGCCTCGATTTCCTGGTCGCCGCGACGATCCTCCATGCCGGGAACCGGTCCCGCACGTCCCTGCCACTGCGCGTTGACGATCGGCCGGCCCAGATCGCCGGGCAGAGGCTGCCCCAGCTTCGGGGCATTGGTATAGTCGCGGGGCAAAGCCGACAGCCCGTCGGCCGAGGCACGCGCGTCGGTATCCTGTGCCGCCTGAACCGGTCCTTTTGGCGTGTTGCCTTGCAGCGCGTAGCCCAACGCGAGACCGATGGCGAGCATTCCGATGGCCCCCAGGGTCCAGATGACGGGGCGCGAAAGCTTTACGACCGGCGGACGCTGCGCGCGCAGCCGCAGATCGGGTGGCACTGCTGATCCCGGCCCCGCTGCGCTCCCGTTGCCAATAGCGCCTCCGTCCTCACCCGGGCGTTCTTCCGCGCTGCTCATGACTTTCTGCCATCCGTGCGCACGATACGCACGCGCTGCTCGGAATGTTTGTCACCCAGACGCAATTCAGCGGCGGCAAACAGGCGGTCGACGATCATCCAGTTCTGCCGCATCCGGTAATTGACCAGTTCCGGGCCGCCATCGGACCCAAGCACGAAAAGCGGCGGCAGTTCCCCCTGTCCGATCCCGGCCGGAAACGCGATATAGACCTTGTGGCCATCGTCAAACGCCCGGCCAGGCAGCCAGGGCGGCGTAGCGGAGATGCCGCCGTCCGACCTCGACGAACAGCGGATCGCGTTTGGCACCCCAAACCGCGAGGCTATGCCCCACGATCCAGAATACCGCCCCGACCAGCCAGAGCCGCAGACCCAGCGAGATCGCGGCGCCCAGCGTGCCATTGGCGATGGCCAGCGTACGGGGTGCCCCGCCCAGCAGGATCTGGTCGGTCAGCGAGCGATGCACCGGGACATGAAAGCCCGGCACCGCGTCATCGTCATATCCAGCGCCCATCAGATCAGCGCTCCACCGCTGAAGCTGAAGAACGACAGGAAGAACGAGCTGGCCGCAAAAGCGATGGACAGGCCGAAGACGATCTGGATCAGGCGGCGGAAGCCACCAGAGGTTTCCCCGAACGCCAGCGTCAGGCCGGTCACGGTGATGATGATCACCGACACGATACGCGCTACCGGTCCCTGCACGGATTCCAGAATCTGGTTGAGCGGTTCCTCCCACGGCATGTCCGATCCGGACGCCAAGGCCGAGGAGCACCATGCGATGGACAGCAGCACGGCGGAAAAGACAGGCGCGTGCCGACGCACGCGAAACAGCGTGATGTTCATTGGAAATCTCCATCGGTATCGATTGAATGAATGCGATAGGCGCCTGTGGCGGGGTCGATCCCGTCCACGGTGGCGAGTTCGGACAACCGGCGCTGTGTGCCTCGCCCCGACAGGACAGCGATCACGTCGATCGTCTCGGCGATCAGCACGCGGGGCACGGTGACGACGATTTCCTGGATCAACTGCTCCATGCGATGCAACGCGCCGATGGCGGTGCCGGCGTGGAGCGTACCGATGCCGCCAGGATGGCCCGTGCCCCACGCCTTGAGCAGGTCGAGCGCCTCGGGACCGCGCACCTCGCCGATCGGGATACGGTCGGGCCGCAGGCGCAGGGCTGAACGGACCAGTTCGGACAGGGTGACGATGCCATCACGGGTGCGCAGGGACACGAGGTTGGGTGCCGCGCATTGCAGTTCGCGCGTGTCCTCGATCAGCACGACCCGGTCGTCGGTTTTCGCGACCTCGGCCAGCAGGGCATTGACCAGCGTGGTCTTGCCGGTCGAGGTTCCGCCCGCGACCAGGATGTTCTTCCGGTCTGCTACAGCGCGACAAAGGTATGCTGCCTGCCCCGCTGTCATGATCCCGGCAGCGACATAATCGTCGAGGGTAAACACGGCGACGGCGGGTTTGCGGATGGCGAAGCTCGGGGCCGTCACCACGGGCGGGAGCAATCCCTCGAACCGTTCGCCGGTCGGCAATTCGGCCGAGACACGCGGGGCACCGTCATGCACCTCCGCCCCAACATGATGCGCTCAGCGTCGGCGAGTGTGATGACGTCGCCCGTGTCGGACAGGCCCTCCGACAGACGGTCGATCCACAGCCGCCCGTCCGGGTTAAGCATCACCTCGACCACGGAAGGATCGGCAAGGTGCCCTGCGATCGCCGGCCCCATCGCTGTGCGCAGCATGGAAATGCCACGTGCCTGACTTTCCGAATTATGGTGCGAAACCGCCATCTGATCCCCGCTCGAACGGGACCGGAACAGATGGCCCCCATACGGGGATGATTAAAAGAAGGCCATTTCGGCTCGATTCAACAACTATCGCATACCGTGCGGTCATCGCGTGGAAACGGCGGCGATCGGCGGGATTGACGAATCCTTGCGGCAACCCCACGCAATCTGACGATTACTGGGGGTCTTCGCCTTTTCGGCTGGGGTCAGCGGACGGGCAGGAAAGACCCGGCAGGGTGTCTCGTCGATGGTGGACCTGCGGACACCATTCTCGACCCACATCTGAAGATCTGGGAGAGCATAAACGATGCGACCGCCGATTTTCCGGTAGGTCGGGCCGGTGCCGTAGGTGCGGTGTTTTTCCAACGTGCGGATGGAAATACCTAGGAAGCGCGCCGCATCGGGCGTGCGCAGGAAACGGGGCGGCAACCCCGTCTTGGGATCGAGCATGATCGGGCCTCCGGTTGGGTTCGGCGGCTGTCGGTCACGACAGCGGGCCATGGCGAACCGTGGCGGAAGATCGGCAAGATAGAGAGTGCCGGAATCAAGGCGGTATGGTTTCGGCACCCCAATGGATCTTACTTATGAAGAATGGCAGCAATGGCGAGGAACGGAATGTCTGCTTTGTGTAGGGAAATTGGTAAAACCGGACATGCACACAGACGACCGACGCGAAGGATTCCATCCCATTCTGGTCGTTCAAATAACCCGTGAGACTTTCTGAAGCCAACATTTTCTCATCAATCAGCCAAGCGTCAGCTAATTGATTCGGTTTACGTGTTCGGACCCCACCTGGTCCGCCGATTACCGTGCAAACTGGCCACCTGTCCATTCTCTATCAAAGAGAAAGCGCCTTAAGGGGCGGTTGCTCTGCGGGCAGGGATTCTCTTACATCCTACCAACCAGCATAGCCCGTCGCCACAACCGCCGCTCACATGTCATCGCGTGAATGGCGGCGCATTCACCCCCGTTCCATTCTGCACCTCCCCGCATGAGTGGCATAGAAGCCGGAAAGGCTTCTATGCAGCTCGCTTTCCAGCTAGACGCCCGAGGTGCTCAATGTTACCGTTTTTATATAACCTTTGAGTAAATCTTCGATCTGCGAGGCTAGACGTGACCATAACGCCAGAGCAGTGCCGAATGGCGCGAGCTGGACTGCATATGAGTCAGGCCGATTTGGCCCGACGCGCTGATGTCGCACCCGCGACCATCGCAGAATTCGAGAAGGGAAGAAGAACACCTTATGACCGCACGGTTCGCGACATCCAACGCGTTCTCGAAGAGGCAGGGGCAACTTTTGTAGATGGTGGCGTGACGCTCACAGCGGAGCAAGGAAAATGACGAACAACCCAATCCAGAAGCCTGCCGATGTCCCGCTTGAAGATACGACTAAAGTCAGCGTCGATTGGCTGAAACTCGACCACGAGAACCCTCGTCTTGTGGGTATAAGCGCTCGCACGACAGATGAAAGCATTGTGGCGCAGCTTTACCGGGGCGAAGAATTGGGCGAGTTGCTCCAGTCTATTTCGGCGAACGGCTATCTGGACATCGAGCCTCTGATCGTCTGGTTGGACCCCGCCGACCAGAAATTCACAGTTCTTGAAGGCAACCGCAGGCTTGCAGCTATTCGTCTGTTTCGCGAGCCTGCGTTTGTTGATGCCATTGCCAAAAATGAACGCATTAAGATCGGCGTCCCTGTAATCAACAACGCGGTTGAGGCATCGCTTGCCGAGGTATCTGTCTATCGCGTCCCTGACCGGGACGCGGCTCGCTCATTCATCGGCTTCAAACACATCAACGGCGCGGCGAAGTGGGAATCTTACGCCAAGGCAAAATTTGCAGCGGGGTGGTACAATTCCGGGAATGTGTCGCTGGAGGAAATTTCTGAGAAGATCGGTGACCGGCATGACACGATCAAGCGAATGGTTGCCGCGATTTACGTTCTGGATCAGGCCGAGCGTCAGGGCGTCTTTTCGCTAACAGATCGTAAGATCACCAAGTTCAATTTCTCGCATCTGTATACGGCCCTCTCCCGCTCAACATACATGAGCTATTTGGGGCTTGAGACCGCCTGGTCTCGGTATGACCCGCAGCCTGATCCGGTGCCGGCTGATAAGCTGGACCGCCTGCGGGAAGTGCTGGTCTGGATTTATGGTTCTAAGGATGATGATAAGGAACCAGTTGTCCAGTCGCAAAACCCCGACATCAAGAACCTTGGCGAAACGCTCGCAAGCGCCGAAGGACTCCATATCCTGCGCGCAGGCGGCACACTGGCAGAAGCGCACGCAAGCACCAAGCCAGCCGATGAAACCCTTTCGGCGTCGCTGATTCGTGCCCGCAGCGTCTTACGGGAGGCGGCGAACAGCCTTCGAGGCTATGACGGACGCGATCAGTCCCTTCTGAACATTGCGGAAGACGTGTCTGAGACTGCGCAAACCATTTATGATCGAATGAGGAAGAAATTCCGCGATGCCATGGGGGACGGCCGTGGCAGTTGAACTTTATTTTCCACATGATGAAGTGGACACCAAAAAGCCGAACTTCGATCTTGCCGCTGACTATCTTGAACTGACGGCTTTCTTTTCAGAAGAAGCTAGGTCATTTACGAAAGACCTAATTAACGCGACAGAGATTGGCGCAGAAGACGACTACGAGACTGCCGATGAAGAGATGACCGACCGGGAAGAAATCGTTTCCGGGGCGGTCAGACGAATTGACGGCAGACGTGACGCGCTTGGCGAATCTTACCCATTCACTCTGGATGAGAATGGCGATGTCCTGACATATGGCGGGAATGATCCTTCCTACGGGCAAGCCGCCTATATCCTCTCGCTCATTCTTTCGCATCTGAAGGCATTATCGCCAATTCTCGATGGATCGGCTGTTTATCCGACAGACGCGGAAATTATAGAGCTTAGGAAATATTTCCAGTATTTTGCGACGGCAGCGTTGGCGGCAGAAGTAAATGGTCGGGCTTGGTCTTTCGGTCATCCCCGACCGGACAAGACCAATTTTCACACGAAGCTCGCCGAAATATGGGGGGTATTTCGAGATGGCGTTCTACAGGCAGCCGTGGGCGTGCCTGACAGGCCGCAAGATGACCAGATAGACGTTTTCGCAGCTCGTCTCCAACCGGATGGTCTCCCCGGCTTTCTACTTGCCGCAGGACAAGTCGCGACTGGCAATAACTGGCGTGAAAAGTCGCTTCGACATCATTTGGAGAAGGTCTTTCCAAGCCGTTGGTTCGGGCAACAGCCAGTGACGATGATGATGTGCTATCACATCATACCTTTCGCTCGTCCAGACGATGAGTTTTTTGATGACTGCCGAGTCCTCGGCAATGTTCTCCATCGCCTTCGAGTGCCCCATCGGGTGACAGAAGCACAAGGACTGCACGATCAAGGGGTGGCAATTGAAGCCTTCGACCAACTCGCCGTGGCAGTCGAGTGGATCAAGGCTTACGCTACAAGGGGAGCCGCAACGACATGAGGCACCGCTTCCATTCCATCTGCCCATACTTCGCGATGTTCCCCGAAACGTTTGTGGAGAAGCACCTCGCCGCGTCGCGCTTCAATGGAGTGGTGTTTGACCCATTCTGCGGTCGGGGAACGACCGTCTTTGAGGCGTTGCTGAACGGCAGAGAAGCCGCCGGATGCGACCTGCATCCTGTCGCAGTTTGCATCACTGGTGCGAAGTGCAATCCGCCAACTCGTGAAGATGTAGTTCTTCGGTTGGCCGAATTGGAAGGCTCCTTTTCCGTTCTGCCTCCCCTCATTCTTGCAGAGGAGATGGCGGATTTTTTCGCCGCCTGTTTCCATGCGGACACCTATGAGCAAGTCCGGTTTCTCCGGGCTAGCCTAAACTGGAGGGACGATAGCACCGACCGTTTCATTGCAGCCCTTTGCCTCGGTGCTCTTCATGGCGAGTCTCATCGGAGCCCGAACTATTTCAGCAATCGGATGCCACGAACGATAAGCACCAAGCCCGCTTATTCGGTGCGCTGGTGGAGAAAGCATGGTTATGTGGCCCCGTGCCGGGACGCGTTTGCCATCTTACGCGGCATGATCGATTTCCGCTTTCATACGCCTCCACCGCACAATCGTGGCGAAATCGCCGAGTCCGACGCGCGTCAGGCAATGACTGCTTTTCAACACCTAGAAGGTAAGGTGACAGACATCATTACGTCGCCCCCCTATCTCGATACCACCAACTATCGCGAAGACCAGTGGTTGAGGCTTTGGTTTTTGGGCGAAGACCCCAAGAGCATTCAAGCACCTGATGATGGGCGACACTATAACAAGGTCCTTTATTGGGCGTTCTTAAAAGAAGCGTGGGAAGGCGTTGCACCTCTATTGGCACCTCAAGCAAGAATTGTTGTTCGGATTGGAGGAAGGAAGTTGTCGAAGGAAGAGATGTTCGACAGCCTGTTATCGACTCTGAAGGGTGCGACCGGCCGCCACGTGCAGGCAGTCGATGACGGAGTCACAACCCCCGTTAAGCGGACACAAGCCAACAGCTTCCGGGGCGCGAAGGCCTCTCCTACCGTCGAGCACGATTTCTGCTTTATCGTCGGTTAAGCTTTGACGGGCTCTAACAACACCTTAGGAATAAAAGTTATTTTATTTCAACACGTTATACAATATCTTAGGATTCATTTTGGAGAACTATAGCGTCGACTTAGCTCTCCGTTTCATCGCTCTCGGGCCGCCTGGTGAGATTCAAACCTCGACGGGGTAGAATATGTGCGCAAGTCCGCTATCCGCCTTTGCCGGGAGAGCGTTGGATGTTTCATATCCGCTACGCGGAAAGCGACTCGAGCAAATGTATGTCTGAAAGAGGCGTCTCCCGCCGACCTGCCACCGCTCATGGTAGACCGGCGGCTTGGGCCGGAGAAGCCTTGCCAGAAGTAAAAGGGCGGAAGCTGTCAATGTGGCAGTTCTCTAACGAACGGAACGAAGATTTGCAGTTTGCGCGAGCGCGCTGAGTTATTCGAGATCGCCGGATCATTGAAACGGCGCACCAGCTAGCAGCTATTTCGCAAAAGAGAAGGCACGGCAAGTTCTGTCACTAGGGCTACATTCTGACGCTGCGGGAAATGCCCGGCTCCGGCAAGAACGTGGCGCTAATAATAGTCTGCAAACAGACGATCTTTCCCCGCTGACGTTTCGGGATCATTACAAGGATCATTGCCTCCGTGGATATAGGCCCGTCCGACACGGGACTGATCACCTGCGCAAGGAACGAATACCTTCATCCATTGTGCGGGTTCGTCGAGTTCAAGTGTGCGTAACGCGTCCCCCGCAACGCGAAAACGTCGCATGTGAGGCGTTATGTCCGATACACTCTCGACCGTAACTGGAAATTTCTGCCGCTCTTTTCTCTTTATGCCCAACATCGGGAGATAACCTTGTCTGTTTCTGCTCCCTGTTCTGACTGCGGCGGGACCGGGAAAACATGACAAAGGCGGCAAAGAGTCATTTCATAAAATGAAAT
Source organism: Acetobacter sp. (assembly GCF_022483985.1). Taxonomy (NCBI): domain Bacteria; kingdom Pseudomonadati; phylum Pseudomonadota; class Alphaproteobacteria; order Acetobacterales; family Acetobacteraceae; genus Acetobacter; species Acetobacter sp. The sequence continues at coordinate 75,740 of NZ_JAKVME010000003.1, forward strand.
CCATTGGGAAAGGACTGGCAGACCGTCCGAACGCACTGACGTAGAAACCGATGGGCGGGATCGGCGTCGAAGCGGGGATGCCATGCCTGCGCCAGAACGACGCTCTCAAGCTCCAGCGGAATATCGAACCAGCGTAGCGCCATGCCGAGGTTGCGGACGACCGGCAGGACATGCCGTGGCACCAGTGCGATCAGTTGCGTGCCAGCCAGAGCCGAAAGGGCGATCAGAAAGGAGGGCACGATCAACGGGACATGTCGCGTCAGGTCGAGTTTCTGAAGCGCCTCATCAACCGGCCCGGTGGACCGACCACGGCGCGAGACGCTGATATGCGGAAAAGCCGCGAAGGTTTCGGGAGAAATATCCGTGGAGAAGATCGGGTGATCGTCACGGGCAAGCGCGATATGATGATCGCGAAAAATGGTTTGAAGCCGAACTTCTGGTCCCATCGCGCGGCTTGCGCCGATGTCCAGATCGATCCGCCCTTCGCGAAGCGCCTCATCATCGAACTCATGTTCCTGCGCGAAACGCAGAGTCGCGCAGGGGGCCTGATCGGCAAGAATATTGTATAGACCGGAGGCGAACGCCCCCGTGAAGCCATCATTGGCCCGGATCGTGAAACGACGCTCAAGCCCGCCGGGATCGAACGCCGCATGAGCATTCAGCAGGGTATCCGCCTCAGCAAGAAGATGACGAATGCCGGACTGAAGCTCCTTGGCGCGTTCCGTCGCAACCAGCCCGCGTCCAGCCCGCACCAGAATCTGGTCGTCCAGCATGTCGCGAGCTCGGGCCAACAAGCGACTGACCGAAGGCGGGCTTGTCCCCAGACGTTCGGCGGCGAGTGTCACACTCTGGACTTCGATCAGGATATCCAGAGCGTGTAAGAGGTTCAGATCGGCTTTGGACATAAGGCTGACTTACCCAACGCGACGGCCAAACCCGTCGGCACAGCCTTTGTTGTCGCCTGTTTCATCCGATCATTGAAGTCATAAGGTAAGGATGCGTGCTTTTGTGGGCATCTCCGGGCCTTTTATAGGGCCGTACACACATCACAATGGCGTCGCCCAGATCGCGATCTGAAGGCAGCAGACCGATTCGCGCGCTTCCCGCCCCTCTCGCGCCACACCCCACGCGCTCCAGAACTACGCGGTATTTCGCTTCCTGATGATTCCTATATGATTCCAGTTGTGGGGGTAGAAACGCAAAAGGCCGCCCGATGGGCGGCCTAAGCGTTTGATAATAAACAGAATTCATGGTTGCGGGGACAGGATTTGAACCTGTGACCTTCAGGTTATGAGCCTGACGAGCTACCGGGCTGCTCCACCCCGCGGTGGTATGAGTGATGTGTATGATGTGGATTGGAAGACCTGGCGGCGACCGACTTTCCCACGGCTTAAGCCGCAGTATCATAGGCGCTGGGGGTTTTCACGGCCGAGTTCGGGATGGGATCGGGTGGATCTCTCCCCGCCATAGCCACCAGGTCATCCAACCCACATCTGAGTGGGTCAGTGATTAACGGTTGGTGCTGTTTTTGAAATGTGCGGCATGGATGATTTCTGTGCATGGGGTGCTTCTCAGAGAGAAGCTTGCAAGTGAGTTCTCGTGGGCGATTAGGACCAGTTAGCTGCACGCATTACTGCGCTTCCACACCTGGCCTATTGACGTGATGGTCTATCACGGCCCTTGGGGAGACCTAGTTTTGAGGTGGGTTTCCCGCTTAGATGCTTTCAGCGGTTATCCCGTCCATACTTAGCTACCCGGCTGTGCCGCTGGCGCGACAACCGGTACACCAGAGGTATGTTCATCCCGGTCCTCTCGTACTAGGGACAAATCCTCTCAAGTCTCCAACATCCACGGCAGATAGGGACCGAACTGTCTCACGACGTTCTAAACCCAGCTCACGTACCACTTTAATCGGCGAACAGCCGAACCCTTGGGACCTGCTCCAGCCCCAGGATGTGATGAGCCGACATCGAGGTGCCAAACCTCCCCGTCGATGTGGACTCTTGGGGGAGATCAGCCTGTTATCCCTAGAGTACCTTTTATCCGTTGAGCGATGGCCCTTCCACGCGGGACCACCGGATCACTATGGCCGACTTTCGTCTCTGATCGAGCTGTCACTCTCACAGTCAGGCGGGCTTATGCCATTGCACTCGACAGCCGGTTTCCGACCGGCCTGAGCCCACCATCGCGCGCCTCCGTTACACTTTGGGAGGCGACCGCCCCAGTCAAACTGCCCACCATGCAGGGTCCCGGACCAGGCTTACTGGTCGCGGTTAGACATCAGAAAAATTCAGGGTGGTATTTCAAGGATGGCTCCACAGGAACTGGCGCCCCTGCTTCAAAGCCTCCCACCTATCCTACACAGAATGTCTCTGATGCCACTGCAAAGCTGCAGTAAAGGTTCATAGGGTCTTTCCGTCTGACCGCGGATACCCCGCATCTTCACGGGGAATTCAATTTCGCTGAGCCGATGCTGGAGACAGCGGGGAAGTCGTTACGCCATTCGTGCAGGTCGGAACTTACCCGACAAGGAATTTCGCTACCTTAGGACCGTTATAGTTACGGCCGCCGTTTACCGGGGCTTCAATTCAGTGCTCTCACACCTCCTCTTAACCTTCCGGCACCGGGCAGGCGTCAGACCCTATACGTCGTCTCTCGACTTCGCAGAGTCCTGTGTTTTTAATAAACAGTCGCTACCCCCTGGTCTGTGCCACCCGCAAATGGTTGCCCACCTACGGGTCTCGCTTATCCCGAAGTTACGCGAGTAATTTGCCTAGTTCCTTCAGCATCGTTCTCTCAAGCGCCTTGGTATGCTCTACCAGTCCACCTGTGTCGGTTTAGGGTACGGTCTATATGCCAGAGCTATTTCCTGGAATGCTCAAAAAGCCAGTCCAATCCGATAAGGACTGACAACATCTCGCATTCGTCACTTCTGGCAGGTTCAGGAATATTAACCTGATTTCCATCGACTACGGCTTTCGCCCTCGCCTTAGGGGCCGACTAACCCTGCGTGGATTAACCTTGCGCAGGAAACCTTGGACTTACGGCGACAGTGTTTCTCGCACTGTTTGTCGCTACTCATGTCAGCATTCGCACTTCCGATATCTCCAGAGAGGGTCACCCCGTCTCCTTCACAGACTTACGGAACGCTCCGCTACCGCGCATACAAAGTATGCACCCACAGCTTCGGCACGTGGCTTGAGCCCCGTTACATTTTCGGCGCAGGGTTTCTATTAGACCAGTGAGCTATTACGCTTTCTTTAAAGGATGGCTGCTTCTAAGCCAACCTCCTGGTTGTTTTGGAATCCCCACATCCTTTCCCACTTAGCCACGATTTAGGGGCCTTAGCTGGTGGTCTGGGCTGTTTCCCTCTCGACAATGGACCTTAGCACCCACTGTCTGTCTGCCAGGCTAAACTTCCGGGTATTCGGAGTTTGGTTAGGTTTGGTAAGGCTTTGGGCCCCCCTAGCCCATCCAGTGCTCTACCCCCCGGGGTCAACACCTGACGATCTACCTCAATAGATTTCGCGGAGAACCAGCTATCTCCGAGTTTGATTGGCCTTTCACCCCTAACCACAGCTCATCCCCGACTTTTTCAACAGGCGTGGGTTCGGTCCTCCAGTGCGTGTTACCGCACCTTCAACCTGGCCATGGCTAGATCACTCGGTTTCGGGTCTTCTGCCAGCAACTCGTCGCCCTATTCAGACTCGCTTTCGCTACGCCTACACCTACCGGCTTAAGCTTGCTGCAAACAGAAACTCGCTGACCCATTATACAAAAGGTACGCCGTCACCCCATAAGAGGCTCCGACTGCTTGTAGGCGTCCGGTTTCAGGTCTCTTTCACTCCCCTCGTCGGGGTGCTTTTCACCTTTCCCTCACGGTACTTGTTCACTATCGGTCACTAGAGAGTATTTAGGCTTGGAGGGTGGTCCCCCCATATTCAGACAGGGTTTCACGTGCCCCGCCCTACTCAAGGACCATAAGAAGCATTACGCATAAGGGGCTATCACCCACTATGGCTGCACTTTCCAGAGCATTCTGCTTGTCTTCTCATGGCCACTGGCCTGTTCCGCGTTCGCTCGCCACTACTAGCGGAATCTCAATTGATGTCTTTTCCTCCAGGTACTGAGATGTTTCAGTTCCCCGGGTTTGCCTCCCACACCTATGTATTCAGTGAGGGATCCTCTTGCGAGGGGGTTGCCCCATTCGGATATCCACGGATCAAAGCCTACTCGCGGCTCCCCGTGGCTTTTCGCAGCG
>NZ_JAKVME010000003.1:385000-495000 GCF_022483985.1 Acetobacter sp.
CAGGGAGCGGAACGGATCATGACAGGAGAAGACAGGGTCGCGGCGGGCTGGGAGCAACTGAACGCCCGGCTGGTGAAAATCGGGCGCCCCGATGTACATGACGAAGCGTTTCGCGGGACCGGCACGCTGGTCAATGCGTCGGTTTCCCGAGGTTCGACGGTGCTGTTCCCCGATCTGGACACCATGCGGCGTGTCGGTGCTGAACGCTATGAGCATACACCGATCTACGGCGCGATGGGTTCCGCCGTGCAGCACGATCTGGAGCGGGCCATCGCGATGGTCGAGGAGGGGCGAGATACGCAGATCGTGTCGTCCGGTCTCGCCGCCTGCACGACGGCGCTGCTGACATGGACCAGTTCGGGCGGCCACTGTCTGTTGCCGGATTCCTGCTACGGTCCGACCCGACGGTTTGCCGACACCATGCTGCGGCGGTTCGGTGTGGAGACGACCTATTACGATCCCATGATCGCGGAAGAGCGGTTGCGCGGACTCATGCGGCCGAACACGCAGGTCGTGTTCGCGGAAAGCCCCGGCAGTCATACGTTCGAAGTGCAGGACGTCTCCATGCTGGCCCGCGTGGCGCATGAAAGCGGGGCGCGGGTGCTGCTCGACAATACATGGGGCTTCGGAATTTTCATGCCGTTCGCGCATGGAGTCGATGTGTCGATTCAGGCGCTGACCAAATATCCCGGCGGCCATTCTGACGCGATTCTGGGCGCCATCACCGTCGGTTCCGAGGAAGACTGGCATATGCTGCGGGACGCGGCGATCCAGTTGGGGCAGCTTGCCGGACCGGATGACTGCTGGCTGACACTGCGCGGCCTTCGGAGCATGGGCGTGCGTCTGGCGCGGCAGGCCCGTACGGCGTGGCGGGTGGCGTGCTGGCTGCGTGAGCGGGGAGAAGTGGCGCAGGTGCTCTATCCCGCGTTCGTCGAGTGCCCGGGGCACGAGTTCTGGGAGCGGGATTTCTCTGGTGCCGGTCCGTTGTTCACCGTGGTCCTGACGTCCAACCATGACAGGGTGGCCATGGAGCAGTTGATCAACGGTCTCCGGCATTTCGGGATAGGAGCATCCTGGGGCGGCTATGAAAGTCTGGTGCTGCCCACAACGGGAGGCGTGTCACGCTCCCTGCCTGACGCACTGCCGGAGGGGCCGGCCTTCCGGCTGGCGATCGGACTGGATGACGCGGCGGATCTGATTGCCGATCTGGAGAGCGGTTTCTCGCGTTTGTAACGGAACGGGTCGGGTGCAGGATTGACCGGAAAAGGGAACCAATGTAGAACAAATCCGATTCCGCACACAGATGAGACATTGGCAGAGGACCGGACTCGATGCTCACACGCAAACAGCATGAACTGCTGCTGTTCATCGATTCCTATCTTGGCCAGACAGGATTCTCTCCTTCATTCGATGAAATGAAGGATGCGCTGGGGCTGAAATCCAAATCAGGCATCCATCGTCTGATCTCGGCTCTGGAGGAGCGGGGTTTTATCCAGCGGCGGCATAATCGGGCGCGTGCGCTGGAAGTGCTGCGCCTGCCTGAACCTGTCCATCTGTCCGCAACAGACGCTTCCCACTCACTGAATGTCATCAAGGGTGATTTTTCACAGCGTCTTGCTGGCGTGAAGACGGGAGAAGCCGCGGCTTCCGTGAGCCTGCCGCTCTATGGCCGGATCGCGGCGGGCCTGCCGATAGAAGCGCTGAACGATCACAGCGAGCAGGTGGAAGTGCCGATGGCCCTTCTCGGTCAGGGCGAGCATTATGCTCTGGAGGTCGCTGGCGATTCCATGATCGAGGCGGGTATTCTGGACGGTGACACCGTCATCATCCGTCGCGAGGACAATGCCGAGAATGGTGAGATTGTTGTCGCCCTGATTGACGATGCGGAAGTGACTCTCAAAAGGCTACGGAAGAAGGGCAATACTGTCGCCCTTGAAGCCGCCAACCCTGCTTATGAAACACGGATTGTTCCGGCTGAGCGTCTGAAGATTCAGGGACGGCTGGTCGGGTTGCTGCGCACATATCACTGAGGAAAGACAAACTGTTCTCTTTGGACAGAAGCTTTCATCATAAAACAGCAGTTTGCGGGCCGCCCTGTTCCAGCAAGGCGGCGTTCCCTGAAGGGTTTGCCTGACAGGCAGTTTCAAAATCTCTGCGAAATGCCAGTCAGGATCGTCCGTCTGAGTCCGTACTGCGGCGCGCCGACACCGATGCCCGATCCGCTCCGAAGCATGTAGCGGCGGTCGAAGAGATTGGTGACATCCAGTCTCAGTTCAGTACGTTTCAGGAAAGATGTGTGAAACAGGTTGTCGAAAGACTGAACCAGCCCAAGGTTGAACGTCACGTAATTGGGGACTGAGGCACCGTTGGGGATCGCTGAATCTTCCCGAAGACCGCTGCCATAAACCATTGTCGCTGACAGACGCAGCGGATGACCGGTCTTGTGGAATGCCGTGTAACTGCCTCCTGCTGACGCCGTCCAGCGCTGGTCATGATCCACATGCACCCAGTGATTGCTGATATAGGCGAGATCATCTGGCGCCATATTCCACTGGGCGGAAACAATGTTTTTTCCTATGGCGCGTGACCACGCGAAATTGCCGTAAACCGTAAAGGGTCCGCGTGAATAGTCGGTGGTCACCTCATATCCGTTGACCTGACCACGCTTGTAGTTGAACGCCGACAGAATGATGGGAGATCCGAACTGTCCCTCGTCAATCATGTTGCGGGCCAGTTTGACATAGGCGTCAAAGGACGCATGCCAGTGCGGCAGGATTTCCTGCGCGAAACCGGCATCGAAATAGTGATCCCGTTCAGACTTGACCATCGTATTCTGGAAATTGGGCGGAGCGCCCGATGTGTCGGCATACTTATTCAGCTGCGTTCCACCGACCAGCTCAAACGGAGGCGGTGTGAAGTAGCGGGAATAACCTGCATGGAATGTGCCGCCTTTCCATGGCGTCCAGACAATGTTGATCCTTGGGCTGACCTGCTTGGAGTGTGTGTATTCATCCACGCCGTCAAAACGGAGGCCGTAATTGATGGTCAGGTTTCTGAGAGGACGCCATTCATCCTGAGCATACAGCCCGTAGACCCAGCCTGTGCGGCCTGTGCCATCATGAATGGACTGAGTCAGGCCATTGAACTCCGCGTTGCCATCGTCATCCGTGCCGCTCTGTGTATAGACAGTGGCGTCCGACTTTGAAACCGTTCTTTCCACATAAGCCTGAAAACCGAATCTGATGGTGTGCTTCGGTGCTACGCGCCATGTGAGGTCTGTCTGGTTGCCTGATGAAAAGATCGAGCGCTGGGCGTGCTGGGCGATACCGTTATAGACAAGATCGCCGAGCGGATCGGGAGAATATCCGAGAGAACTGTAACGCGTGATCGCTGAAGTCTGTAGGCTGAGTTTTCCCATCTCCTTCTGAAGGGACAGTATTCCGAAATCAGTGATTTCCTTCTGCTGCTCGCGCAGGGAGGCGCTGTCCACACTGCCGTAAACCTGCTGGGACAGGGCGCTGTTCAGAAAGGACGGGTTGGCAAACTGTCTCTGCTGGCCTGGATTGTTCGGAAGTTCATATTGAGCGTTCGACACACCGGCGATAAAGCTGATCCGTGTGTTTTCGTCAGCCGTGTAACGCAGATGTCCAAGGAAGTGATACTGATTGCTCAGATCATGGATCGCGTTGAAATCCGGTGTGGGGTTTTCGATGCCGACACGGTTATGCACGAAATCCGCTGTCGCGAAGTAATCCCATTTCCCGGAATGTCCGCCATATTGCAGGGACGGGAAGAAATAATCACGAGCGCCACCGTAAATGGAAGCATTGCCGCCACTGTCAGACGTGCCGTTCTTTGTCGTGATATCAATCACACCAGCCTGAAGAAATCCGTATTCGCTGGGGAGGGCTCCGGTCGTCAGGGACATGGAGTGAGCGAAACGGGTCATGAGTGTCTGGCCAAAGACGCTCAATCCTTCCGGAAGTGCGACACCGTCAAGACGGAACTGCACCTCGTTATGGTCGCCGCGGATATGAATCTGACCATAGCTGTCCTGCGTCACACCCGGAGCCTGCAACAGGACCGTGTTCAGTGGGGCGTTGTCACCACCGGGAATTCTTTCGATATCCGCGCGGGTGAAGTGATAGACGCTTGCCCCCGTCGAAGGTTGAAGACTGGCTCTCTGCTTATCCAGATGCGCCGTGACGATGATGTGCTCGTCACGGATCGCCGTCACTGCTTTGACCGGGGTCGTTTTGGCCGAAGAGTGTGTGGTTACAGGCGCAGGTGTCGTCGTTCCCGTCTCTGCGGCATGAGCAGGTGTGAGGACGTGCCGGGAGAACAGCAACGGGCTGGCGACAAGCAGAAAAGTAACGGGATGGACAGGGCGATTCATTGAGCATCCGTATTGGCTGATTTCAGTTCTCCATACGATGTTATGTTATAATATAACAATACCTAAAATGCCGCAAAAGCCATTCCGACTAAAATTGCAGGCACCTGATGCAGAATGGCCAACAAAAAACGCTGTCCCGGCTTTTGGCCGGAACAGCGTCACGAGAAAGATTAACAGTCTGATTTTCCTCCGAATTAGGCCGGAGAAAAACGATCAGAGGTTGTCAGTAATTCTGGGACTTTGTCCAATTCTGGGACGGAAGGTGCCCTGACGGAGAGTCGTCTCGATGTCCTCAAGCGAGGCCCCGACTGTTTCAGGAACCAGCAGAAAGACGAAGATGACACTGACCAGATTGACGCCGGCATAGAACCACATGGTGCCGCCGAGTGTCAGGGTCTGCACCAGTTCCAGCGTGGTGGCCGTGACGACGAGGTTGCTGCCCCACAGAACCGCAGCATGGGCGCTGGTTGCAGCGCCACGCATCGGCAGCGGGAACATTTCCGCTCCGGTCAGCCAGCCGACAACCTGAATACCGCCGGAATTGAACAGCATGAACAGCAGCAGGAAAGCAAGAACGGCGAAGCTGCCGATACTGCCGGGCGCCGGGTGCAGCGCGAAGCAGATTCCCAGCCCGACAAGACTGAGCACGGCCCCCGGCCCCATGATCAGCATCAGGCGACGACGCCCGATCCGGTCAACGAACAGGCACCCGAGCAGGGTCATGATGCAGTAGACAACCGCCACACCAAGGCTGGCCCAGAGCGACCACTGTGAACCGAAACCGGCGTCGGTCAGAAAGGTCGGGGTGTAGTAGATCATCATCTCCAGACCGCCCGCCTGCGTGAAGAAGGCGACCCCGAGCGCCGCGATCACCGCAGGCCGGACCCAGGGGAGTGTCAGGCCTTTCCAGCCCCGCTCCGTGGTGTTGATCTTCTGCATGTTCGAGTGAATTTCACGAACTTCCTTCTGCACGCTCTCCCGTGTGGTGCGGATGCGTCCAAGCTGTTCCGCCGCAACGTCCAGACCCTCGTTGCGGGCGGTCCAGCGCGGACTTTTCGGCAGGAAGAACATCACGATGAAAACGAAGCCTGCCGGGATGGCCGCCGCCGCTACCATCGGACGCCAGCCCCATTCGTCGCGCATCAGAAGACCGGCGATATTGGCGAGCAGAATGCCGATGCCGATCGCCACATTGAACAATGTGACGAGATTACCGCGTCTTTTCGGTGGAGCCAGCTCGGAGATATAGGTCGGCACGACCTGCGTTGAGCCGCCGACAGCCAGACCGAGGAAAAATCGTGCCGTAATCAGAAGATTTATGCTCGGCGCCAGTGCGCAGGCGATCGATCCCATGACAAAGATGGCCGTGACGAAGATGACGGTGGCCCGACGACCAAATTTTTCAGAGGACCAGCCGAAACCGATCGCTCCCACCGCGGCTCCCGCGAGAATGGCGGACGCCACCCATTCCTGCTGGGTAATGGAGAGATGGAAATCCTGCTTGATCAGCAGAAGCGCGCCGGAAATGATGCCTGTATCGTATCCATAGAGGCCGCCGCAGATGGCGGCCACGATGGTTGCGATCCATAGGGTTTTGTCTGCGTTCGGTGAAATCTCAACCGATTTCAGGACAGATGACAGGGATGGCCCCGGACTGTTTGTGGTAGTCAATCGTGTGGTCTCCATGATGACATTGCTGGAAAAGAGGAAAGTCCTTTCGGAGAGAAAAGGTTCCCGAACCGTCTGTCGCAGTCTGATTCTGTGGAAACACTCTGGATTATGAAGCCCGGAGCTGGATCATCCACTTCAGAAAATTCCCGGTCAGAATTTCGTTATGAAATCCTGTTTCAAAAAGGGAATTTTTTCGCTTTTAACTCTGTGTCGTTTTCTGATCCTAGAAATATTACGACAAATTCATGGTTTTGTGAACATTTAATTTTTTAAAAAATGTGATATTGAAAAAATACTTTATATAAAATGATAATTTCTAATATATTTTTTTGATTGGTGCGGCTCCCGCGAATTCGTGAAAACATTCCTTGATTCTGTCTGCATGAAAACGGACTGATCCCTCCACCCTGACTGATCTGGTCTGAAACCGGGCTGTGTATGATATGGCGGTGCTCCGCCTGAAGCTGATGGAGCGGCTTCCACCCCTGTAACTCCAGCATCAGGACATAAAAAAAGCCCGGGCTATAAAGCTCCGGGCCGGAAGTCGTGTCGGTCTGATGTATGATGTCGTTACCAGCCGCCGTAATAAGAGCCGTAAACCGGCACTGCGGGTACGACCGCATAAGGCGCAGGGGCCACATAAACCGGCGGCGGAGGTGGCGGAGGAGCGTAGACCATGCGAGGCGGCGGCGGTGAGTTCGCCATGGCCATACCGGCCACGGCTCCGAGCGCCATTCCGCCGATAATGCCACCCGCGATGGCGCCGCCGCCCCATCTGTCATGGTGACGCCATCCGGGGCCGCCGCCCCAACCACCACCCCAGCCGCCATGACGGCCACCACCCCACCCACCACGGGGGCCACCGCCCCAGTGCTGGGCATGCGCATGGGCAGGCAGCGTCACGGAGCCGGCGACAAGGCCGAGCAGGGCAGGAATAGCGACGAGAGAGCGAAGATATTTGTTCATGTCATGTGTCCCGGATCATGAGCGGGCGTGAATAGCAGGCTCGTTGTCCTTGTATGAGACACATGAAAACCTGTTTTCATGGCGAATTATGGGCAGACTCATTGCCGTTATCACACGACAACATGAAAATCGTGTAATGGCGGGTTGCCCTCACCAGACGACTATCCGCGCAAATCTTTCGCTGCCGCCTCAACCAGCGCGACGTGCTCGGCAGGCTTCACCTTGCGCCAGAACGCCTTGATCCGGCCATCCGCGCCGACAAGGAAGGAGCTGCGCTCCATCCCGAAATAGGTCCGTCCGTACATCGATTTCTCAACCCATGTGCCGTACTGATCGGCGAGCGCATGCTCAGGATCGCTGGCCAGCGGGAACTCCAGACCATACTTGTCCGCGAATTTGTCGATCTTCGCGACAGGGTCAGGGCTGACGCCGATCACGGTGAGATCCAGCCTGCCCAGCGCGGGGAGGGCTTCCTGAATGCCGCAGGCCTGCGTAGTGCAGCCGGGCGTGTCCGCTTTTGGATAGAAATAGAGCAGGTAGGGCTTGCCCGAAAGAGCGTCGCTCGAAACCGTGCGGCCTCTGCTGGCTTCAAGGGTGAAATCAGGGGCCTTGTCGCCCACCTTGATGGAATCTGTGCTCATGCGGCGAGCCTGCCTCAGAGGACGGCCTGCCGCAACCTGAATTCGTGGAAGCAGCAACCGTCCTATAGATTGATCTTTCCTGCCGGGAGAAAGTGACAGACAGTTCCCCTAACCTCGCCAGAGGTGGGACCTTCGAGAACTGTTTGTCATCAATAAATCAGGATGAAGGGGCCGCCGGATCAGCCCGCATCCGTGACAGGGCCGATCAACCGCGTGAACAGTCCGCGCACGGTCTCCGCCAGTTCTTCGATTTCCTCCCGCAGGGTTGAGACCCCCGGCACATCCATCGTCCGACAGAGAAGATCCAGCGTGGCGGCGGGCAGTTCCTGCGCCGGATCAACGGGTGGCTTCGGTCCGCACAGTAGTCTGAGGACGCTTTGCAGACTTCTCCATCGCTCATCGGCTTCAAGCAGGACGGTCGCCTGTTCCGGCGACAGCAAGCGCGCTTTGGCCAGAAGTCCAAAGGCCTGTGAGGTGACGGGAGAGCGCACCCGCGCGGACTCCGATGTGAGCTGAAGAGCTTGTGCGATGAACTCCACCTCCATCAGTCCGCCCGGTCGCCGCTTGACGTCCCACGGGCTGGAGGGTGGCAGATCACGGGCGAGACGGCTCCGCATGGCGGCGGCGTCCTCCCTCACTTTCCCGGCGGGACGGCGGGCGTCCGGCGATAGAGCCGCTTCAATATCCTCGCGCAGGGATTTTTTCAGGCGGGTTCTGACGCCGCTTTCTCCCGTGATGCTGACAAGCCGCGCCCGTGTCAGCGCCATGCGCTCCCACGTCCATGATTCCTCCGCATGATAGCGACGGAAGGCGGAAAGCGACACGGCGACCGGTCCCGCCGCACCCGACGGACGCAGACGCATGTCCACCGGATAAAGCGGACCTTCCGAGTCCGGCGCGGTCAAGGCGCCGATAAAGCTGTGCGCCAGCCGGAGATAATATTGTGACACGGTCAGGGTGCGCCCGCCCCCTCTGGGCAGCGCCGTGCTTTCGGTCACATGGTCCGGATGGTCGAAGATCATCATCAGATCGAGGTCGGACCCGGCCATCATCTCCCGCGATCCGGCCTTGCCCAGCGCCAGCACGGCGATGCCCCCGCCCTCCACCCTGCCGTGGCGCGCCCGGTGCGTGTGGAAAACACTGTCGAGCAGCGCCGTCATGACGGCATCCGCGACATCGGTGCGTTCCTGCGCCGCCGTGTCTTCGTCCAGCCGCCCTTCCAGCCGGGCGACGGAAAGGCGGAATTCCTCGGCCCGCACGACTGGGCGCAGCCGGGTGACCAGAAGCTCGGAATCAGGCTTTTCCGCTGCCAGAAGCCGAACCTGCTCCGGCGCGAAGGTGGCTGCGACGGGGAGATTTTCCTCCTCTTCCTCCTGAAGTTCCAGCAGTCCTTCCAGCGCGGACGGACTGTCCGCGAGATGGTTGGCGAGAAAGGGCGAGGCGTCGAAAATCGCCGCGATCCGGTCGATCAGCGCGGGATTGCGCTCCAGCAGGGAGAGCAACTGCACTCCGGCGCGTTGCCGCGAAAGAAGTGTGTCAAAGTGGCGCAGACAGGCCAGCGGATCACGCCGGGCGATGAAGCTGGCGAGCAGATCGGGCATCAGCCCCCGGAGCAGGGCATGGGCGCGGTCCGAGCGGAGCGCCCTGCGGCTGTTGCCTGCCCAGTGACCGAGGATCGTCGCGGCGTCATCACATCCGGCCTGCGGAAAACCGAGTTCGCCGAGGCGGGCGGGCAACTCATCCGAACCGAGATCGAGCAGCGCTTCCTCCGGACGGATTCTGCGGGTGGGCGTGCTGAAATGCTTCTCGAAAATACGCCGCGCCGCCCGCATCTGCGGCAGCAGATCCAGCGCGAAATCGCCCCCGCTCCCGTAACCAAGAAAGACCGCGAGATCGTTGAAGCGCTCTTCCGTGTCCGGAAGCCGGTGGGTCTGCTGGTCGGCCCGCATCTGCACCCGATGTTCGACAATCCGCAGCAGACGGTAGGCGCGGGCGAGACTTTCGGCCTCTTCCCGTGGCATGTGGCCGGAACGCGTCAGCGTGCGGAGCGCGCCGAGCGTGGTTGGATCGCGCAGGCTCGGTGTTCGTCCTCCCCAGACAAGCTGCATCGCCTGAGCGACGAACTCGATCTCGCGGATGCCGCCTTCTCCGAGCTTGGCGTTATGGCCGAGCAGCCATCGGACACCTTCCTCCGGGTCGGTCAGTGTCGAATCGGCCATCTTCGCCAGTCCGGAGCGGCCCGGTTTGCGGTGCTGGTCGATCTTGGCCTTCATGACGTGAATGTCGTCAATCAGGGCGAAGTCGAGATGACGTCGCCAGACAAACGGGTGGATGGCGGTCAGGAATGCGCGTCCCAGCCGGATGTTTCCCGCGACAGGCCGCGCCTTGGTCATGGCGGCGCGTTCCCATGTCTGGCCCAGACTTTCGTAATAGGCGATGGCGGCGGGGAGCGAGACGGCGAGCGGCGTCGCGGAGGGATCGGGACGCAGGCGCAGATCGGTCCGGAAAACGTAGCCATTCGCGTCACGCGCTTCCATGAGGCGGACAAGGTCGCTAGTCATGCGGATGAAAGTCTGCCGGGCCGTATCGGGGTCCGCGTGAAGATCAGCGTCGAAAAGCACGACAAGATCGATGTCCGAGGAGAAGTTCAGTTCCCGCGCCCCGAGTTTCCCCATCGCCAGAACGACATAGCCGCTGCCGCGCGTGGGCCGGGCCGGATCTTTCAGGGACAGCCGTCCCCTGTCGTGCGCCGAGCGCAGCAAATGCCTGACCGCCGCGTCGAGAGTGCTTTCAGCCAGACGCGACAGCGTCTGCGTAACGGTTTCCAGAGACCAGAAATCGCCGATGTCCGCCAGCGCGCAGGTCAGCGCGATCCGGTTCTTGGCGTCGCGCATGGCGCGGGCCAGCGTGTCATGGTCGATATCCGGCGGCAGGGCGTCGATTTCGGCAAAAGTGGCCTCGGCGAAGCTGTCCGGACCGTTGCGCAGCAGGGTCGCGAAGTCGGCGGGGCTGCGCAACGCGAGTTCGGTCAGGTAGGGGCTATTGCCGCCCATGGCCGCCAGAAGCCCCGGCACGCCGGGTTCTTCCAGCAGAACGGGTTCCAGCCCGGCCTCCCGCCAGCGTTCGGCAAGATCCTCCCGAAACCGCGCCAGCGCGTTTGGGTCCGCGGGATCAGGCCATGCGAGTTCAGGCCAGGAAGCCGCCCTCCTGCGGCCCCGCCAGCCTGCGCCGCCGGAGCGACCGGCAGGGCTGACGGCGGAGGCGGATGGAACCTCTTGCGGCATGCCATCGTTTGGACGCATTGCCCCCTTTTCTGGGGGGGTATGGTCCGTCAGGGAACGGATCGGGGAAGAAGAGGTGCGTCGCGACATGGGCTTTACGGAATGATCGGGCGGACAGGGTGGCGGTGATGGACGGGTCCGGTCAAGATGAAGCTCAGGACGGTGCGCGGCGCGAACGGTCCGCGCCCGCTCAGGGAGCGTCTGTGGGGATGTCTGTGAAGCGACCCCGAAAACCCGCCGCGGGCAGGCGTTTCCTGAAAGGTGCGATGTGGGCGGCGACTGCTCTGGTGGGCGTGCCGCTGATCGCCGCCGGAGGTCTCATGGCCGCCATGATGGTCGG
This sequence comes from Acetobacter sp., assembly GCF_022483985.1. Classification (NCBI taxonomy): domain Bacteria; kingdom Pseudomonadati; phylum Pseudomonadota; class Alphaproteobacteria; order Acetobacterales; family Acetobacteraceae; genus Acetobacter; species Acetobacter sp. The sequence continues at coordinate 396,296 of NZ_JAKVME010000003.1, forward strand.
GCCGGTCAATATCTCCCCATTACTCAGGCTGGCCCTGCCGGTCAGGATCGTGGGAGGCGGCAAGGGACAGCCGCCGAGAGGACGTCTGGACATAGGTCATGCCTCCCTGCGCTGGACCGGACTGCGCGACGGGTTCGGCTCGCCGGTGCTGCTGGAACTCCGCGATGTGATCGTTCTCGATGCGACTGGCAGGGTTGCTGACCGCATTGACGCCGGAGCCATTGCGCTGGATGCGTTCCCGCTGTTGCACGGGCGTCTCTCCGTTACCGATTTTCGCGTGAGCGGCGCGCGCATCGCCCTGCGGCGGGATGCACAGGGCGACGTCGATCTCGACCTTCCCGGCACACCCTCCGGCGGCAGAGGTGGTTTCCCCGATATCGACGTCCGCCGTCTCCGGCGACTGACGCTTGCCGGAACGCATGTGGTTCTGGTTGATGATCACGACCACAGAACCTGGACCGTTGATCCTCTCGATGCCGCGCTGACTCCTGTCGTGGTGAAGCACCGGCACGGACTGGTGGGATCGGTGACGATCGGCGCCGCGAGCGAGAGCGCTGGCGCTCCGGTCATCGCGCATCTCGCCGCACAGGGGGGCGTGACGCCTGATGGCGCGTTGCACTGGCATGTTGCGCTTGATCCGCTGATGCCCTCCGGCTTCGCCAGTTTTGCACCTCAACTGGCTGCGGCCCGGGTACCCGTGGGGCTGACGGGAGACATCACGCTGACATCGGCGGGGCGCGGCTGGTCCATGCTGCCGAGTGATGCGCTGGTCAACGTCACTCTCGGAGCCGGGGAAGTCGATGTCGCCGGTTCCACGCTGTATCCCGCCGAGGGAAATGCGGCGCTGCATATGACTTTCGGAAAGCGGGCCGCAGCAGGCTGGCCCGCGCATCTGCCAGCGCGTCTGGATGTGCGGGCGCTGTCCTTGCAGTTGCGTGCGCCGCCTGCTCCGGAGGGGGGTGTGCTACTCCCGCCGCAGTCGCCGGTGATCGCGCCTGACAGCCCGACAGCCGGGAAGGAAGCTGCGAAAGAGGCCGTGAAAGATCCTGCGTCACAGGAAGCCTCCACCCCGGTTCCACCACCCCGGCTCACGGCCAGCGGTTCCGCTGACTGGAGGGATATCACGGCTCCCGGTCTCATGAACGGTGACGTCGATCTCACGCTGTCACCGGTGCCGTTTACGGAAGTCGGCAAATACTGGCCGATGAAGGCCGCGAAGGGCGCCCGCCGCTGGGTGGGGCGCAACATCACCGCCGGTATGGTCACGAATACGCAGGTCCATCTGAAAATCGGTCCGGATGCGAGCGGTCGTGTTTCGAAGCTGACAGGGGTTTCAGGAGGGCTCGACGGTGAGAAGATGGAAATCCACTGGCTGCGTCCAATTGCCCCGTTGCACGATGTTGACGCGCATCTGGATGTCACCAGTCTGAGCACGCTGACTCTGTCTTTCAATCACGGCTGGCAACCCACCACGCGGACGATCAAGAGTGTCGGGGTGGCGGGGAGCGGTCGCCTGACGGCGCTGCCCGGCGGCATGATCATCAACGATCTCGACAAGAAGGATCAGACCGGCATCATCACGGTCGGGCTGGCTGGTGATCTGCGCGATCATGTGGCGCTGCTGTCCGAGCCCCGGTTGCGTATCCTGTCCCGTCATCCGCTGCCGTTCACGTATCCGCAGGGTTACGCGGTGGTGCATACGAAGCTCACATTGCCGCTGGTCTCGAAAGTCTCCACGGATGACATGACGCTCGATGCCCACGCGCACATCACCCATGTCAGTCTTGAGCACGTCGCGATGAATCGGGGTGTGAGCGACGGCACGCTCGACGCCGATATCACGATGCACAGCATGAAACTCGTGGGAAAGGGGGCTTTCAGCCATATTCCCGCCGATGTGCAGGGGGATGTCCTGTTCGACCGCGTCGCTAGGGGGCAGGTGGTCGATCATGTGGTGACAAACCTGCATCTGACACCTGAAAACGCGGCGGCAGCGGGGATTCCCGTAGCGGACTACATGTCCGGGCGGGGTGAGATGAAGGTGGATTATGCCGCCGTCAAGGACGCGGATGACCGGCTGGCCCTTGATCTCGATCTGGCCGATGCCGGGGTGCATATTCCGCTCTGGAACAAGGCGACAGGGCGCGCAGCGACCGTACATGCCGATCTGCTGCTGGATGGTGGAAATGTTGTCGCCGCGACGGGTATCCGTGCAAAGGGACCGGATCTGAATGTCAGCGGCGAAGCGCATTTTCCGGCAGGGCAGTCGCCCGAACTGGTGATCCCCGCTTTCCAGATTGGCCGCTCGACCGGTTCGGCGACCCTGACGATGCCTGCAAGCCCTGTGCAGCCCGTGACGGTCAGGGTGCAGGCCCGCACGGTTGACCTCAGTCCTCTGGTGGAAGGCGCGCCCGAGAAGGTCGAGCCGGCCAAACCGGCGACGACCCTGCATGTGCCGCAGGCTGCCAGCGGACGTGTCCAGGGGCCTCCGGGCCGACCCTGGCTGATCGATGTGACGGCGGACCAGCTTTATTATCGTCATGACCGCACGCTTGGCGGCGTGAAGGCCGTCATCGACCATAACGGCGTGCGCGTGGACAGAATGACGTTGTCCATCACGGAGCCCACGGCTGCGAAGGCCGAGATTCTGCCGCTCGGCAACAGTCGCCGGATGACGGTGGATGTGTCCGATTTCGGTGCGCTGCTGAGCCGTCTGGCGGTCACGGACATGATTGTGGGGGGGCGTGCGAAGTTTGAAGGCAGATTCGATGACACCAAGGCGACCGCGCCCTTCAGCGGCAATCTGAAACTCTCTCCCTTCACGATCCAGCACGCGCCGGGAGCGTTGCTGGTGGCGCGCAGCCTGTCGATCTATGGCTGGCTCAATTCGAAAGACACATCCAGATTCGAGGTGACGCGCTTCGAGATGCCGGTGACGTTCGCGGATGGCGTGATGCATATCCATGACGGTCGCGCCGGAAACGGGGCGCTCGGGGCTACGCTGGAAGGACCGGTCTATCTCGACAAGGGAACGCTCGACCTGTCAGGCACGATCGTCCCGGCTTTCGCGATCAACACCATTCCCGGCAAGATTCCGGCTCTTGGAAAGCTGTTGTCGCCGGAGAAAGGCGGGGGGCTGCTGGCCGTAAAATTCACGCTGGATGGCAGAATTGACAAGCCCGATTTCGGTGTCAGCCCGCTGACCATCCTGCTGCCCGGCGTGCTGAGAAACCTGTTCTAGGAAGAGGTTTCTTCGACAGGGAATTTTTGGTGCAGCTTTTTTCAAAAAAACGACACCCAGAAATTTTCCCTGATTTTTCTCGATGAGTGCGGAGGGGGAAACCGTCTTCCGTGATACCTTCTCTGGCTTCTTTTCCGTGTGGTCCTCTTTGCCCTGCGGGGCGGGCGGCCCTATATGGTCCACAAGGTAATGATAGCGTTGCGGGCACAACAGGCACGCCGGTTCGCATGCAGGAGAAGGAGCAGGTCATGTCGGAAACACAGGACAGGTCGAAGGATCAGGTGCCGGTCACGGTGCTGACGGGCTTTCTCGGCGCGGGGAAGACCACTCTGCTCAACCATATTCTCACGGCGGAACATGGCCGGAAATATGCCGTCGTCATCAACGAGTTCGGAGAGCTCGGAGTTGATAATGATCTCGTCGTGGATGCCGACGAGGAAGTGTTCGAGATGAACAATGGCTGCATCTGCTGCACGGTGCGTGGCGATCTGATCCGTATTCTCGGCAGTCTGATGAAGCGTCGTGCGAAATTTGACGGGATCATCGTCGAGACCACAGGACTGGCCGATCCCGCGCCTGTCGCGCAGACCTTCTTTGTCGATGAAGAGGTAAGAGAGAAGACCCGTCTCGACGCCGTCGTGACCGTGGTGGACGCCTACAACGTGCTTCAGACGCTGGAAGAGAGCCCGGAAGCCGTGCATCAGATCGCTTTTGCGGATGTCATCATCCTCAACAAGACCGATCTTGTCGATGAGGCGAAGCTGACTGAAATCGAGACGAAGATTCGGCAGATCAATGCCTATGTGAAGATTCATCACGCCGTGCGCGGGAATGTTTCCCTGACGGATGTGCTTGATCAGGGCGGCTTCGATCTTCAGCGTGCACTGGAATACGCGCCGGATTTTCTGGAAAACACCGAGCATTCCCATGAAGAAGGCGTGACCAGCATGTCCTTCCCGGTCAGCGAGCCGATTGACGAGCCGCGTTTCCATGCGTGGATCAGCGCTCTATTGCAGGAGCAGGGAGCCGATATCCTCCGGTCGAAAGGAATTCTGAACTTCGCTGGACAGAACGACCGTTATGCGTTTCAGGCGGTTCACATGATGGCGGATGGAGATTTCATCGGTCCATGGAAAGAGGGCGAAAAGAAGGAATCCCGGCTGGTGTTCATCGGACGCAACCTGAATCGTCCGCGGCTGCGTCGTGGTTTTGAAAGCTGCCGGGCCTGAATGGTCTTTTCATACAGAAACTCATGAAAGGGACCATGATGAGCGACAAGGTGACACTCTCCGGAATTGTTGGGGAGCGGGGAGCGGAACGGACTGTCGAGGGGCATATCACCGCCTGCTGCGCGTCACGCGACAATAGCCGTTTCGCGTTCGCCACAGGGGAGGGCGATCTGCTGATCGTTCCGCGTGAAACGGTCCGCGATACGGCGACATGGGCCACGGTGCAGGCTCATGACGGGCCGGTTCTGGCGCTGTCTGCGGATGTGAGCGGTGCGGGCTTTCTGTCCGGTGGCGAGGACTGCCGCCTGAAGCGCACACTCGATGGCGCTTCCGAAGAACTGGGGAAGGTTCGTCGCTGGGTCGAGCATGTCGCCTGCTGGAGTGATGGCCGTAAAGGTACGATCGCTTTCTCTTCTGGCAAGGAGGTTCATCTTCGTGACGCTGACGGCACGACCGTCCTGCGCACGCTGGAACATCCCTCGACAGTTTCCGGCATCGTGTTTGACGCCAAAGGCAAGAGGATTGCCGCGTCCCACTATAATGGCGCGTCCATGTGGTTCGTGAATTCCAAAGACAGCACAGCGAAGGTTTACGAGTGGAAAGGCAGCCATATCGGCATTGCGATCCACCCCGCAGGTGAGGCGCTGATTACCGCCATGCAGGAGAATGACCTGCATGGCTGGCGTCTTTCCGATGGGCACAACATGCGCATGAGCGGCTATCCGACCAAGGTCCAGTCGCTGGCATTCACCCGAAATGGCAAATGGCTGGCGACCAGCGGAGCGGACAGCGTGATCCTGTGGCCGTTCTTCGGTGGCGGCCCGATGGGCAAGCCACCTTCCGAACTATCGGGAATTCCGGGTGTGCTGTGCACGCGGGTAGCGACACACCCTCAGCAGGACGTTGTTGTGGCGGGGTTTGCAGACGGCTCCGTGTTGATGATGGATCAGTCATCCGAACGGGTTCTGCCGGTCTGTTCCGCCGGAGGCGGCGCTGTCACGGCGTTATCCTTCAGTGCGGACGGCTGCATTCTCGGATACGGGACGGAAGACGGGCGCATCGGGGTTGTGGATCTGACCGCGCCAGCATGAAGATTCGTGGTCTGACACAGACGGTATGAGAGTGTTGTCTGTGTCAGGTGCGATTCCGAAACTGGCTTGATAAAGTTGAATGGTTTTGGATGGCAGCTTCTTCAAAAAGATGCTGTCCCGATAAGTTTGATACAGTAAGCTTCAAAAATTGAGGCTGATACCCTGACAAACCTGCTGGTTGTGACATTGTTTCGGGTTTCTGGCCGACAGGGGGAATGACAGGATGCCGGGTGGTATTCTGAGGTGTTCTTTCCGTAATCCTGCCGTGTTCAGATCACACATTCGATATTCCTGTGATTTCTTCAGTGATCGGAATTGCACTCCGCTGTGACAGGATGAGAAACCCCATTCTCGCCTTGTTCAATACTGCGGTTATCAGGGTATGATCACCATCAGTCGATCATGACTCCATCGAGGATGTTTTACACTTTTTTGTTCTTGGTGGATCGGTGATATTGAATTTTTCTTTCTGGAATCGTGGTATTCTATCAAGTAATCTTCAGAAATTACAGAAAGTCACCCTTGGTTCGGCCTTTGCCTGCCATGACGTGTATAACACGCTCCGGAGATATCTTATCGTGGCAGCGCCGAGAGTCCGTGAGCATAAGAGTTTACACTCGCGCTGATATAAGAGCGGTGCTGATTGCTGTTCGTGATATGGATCCGGGCGCGCAGGTGGATTTTCTCTTTGAAGGTAGGTTGAAAATTTAAAGAACCACCAAGAAATTCCGGAAGGCTCTTTTGTGAACGGGGCTGGTGCCGTAGTAATGGTCAACGAAAGTTTTCAGTCCCCTCGTTGTGCCCGGGATTATTTGTCCGATGATCAGTGATGTAGAGAATATTCTGCCTTTAGTCCTTGGTCCGATAGCGGAAGGGCCTCCTCAGGGCGTCGATCCACGGCTCAACGTGTCTCCATCGTCTCCTTATTTTCAGCTCAGGGATGCCCGGTCTGACGCTCGCGCAGCGGAAAGGCGCGGGGAGTATGATGACACTGAAAACGTGGAGGCGCTGCGTCACTGGACCCGGGTGAAGGACTTCGCCGTTCAGATTCTGCACACGGTCGGGAAAGATGTCGAAGTCGCGGCATGGCTGATGGAGGCCATGATCCGACTTGGGGGCCTGCACGGGCTGGCTGTGGGCATTCAGGCGACGTATGACATTTTTACTGAGTTCTGGCCGGATTTTTATCCTTCTCCCGATGAGGATGGTGTCGAGGCCCGCTTCTCGGCTCTCGCTGGCCTGAATGGTGTCAGTGCGGACGGCACACTGATTCAGGCGCTGCGAAAGCTGGAACTGTATCGCCGTTCGGATGGTGCGCCCTTTCTGTTCTGGCAATACGAGCAGTCGGAAGAAGTGGAGGGTATCGGTGATTCCGCCCGCAAGAAGCAGCGTCTTGAGGCGGGTGTGGTGCCGTTTGCGGGGGTGGAGGAAGAGGCTTCCCGTTTTGGCCAGACTTCTCTGACAGAGCTATATCGCAGCAGTCGGGACGCTCTGAGGCAGTGGCGGGCTCTGGACGCCGTCATGACGGATCGTCTGGGCAAAGAGGCGCCTTCGACCGCCAGAGTCACCGCGCTGCTGGAGAAACTTGCCAGAATTGCTTCCCGCTATGTGTCTGTTACGGAAGAAGATGCGCCAGAGACAATGCCAGAGGAGACTGTGGTGGAGACGTCCATGACGGAAACGACGCCTGAGGCGGCAGCTCCGGCTGTAACACCGCCAGCGGGTGGCAAAAGATCAGAGAGGCCGGAACCGACCCGCGAGGAGATGCTCCAGCAGTTGATCGTCGTGGCAAAGTATTTTGAAAAGCACGAGCCGCAGTCTCCATTGGCGGAAACATTGTATGAAGCTGTACGCCGTGCGCGTCTTTCATGGAACGATCTTCTGGTCGAACTGGTTGATGACCCCACGGCAAGAGCCGCTATTCTGTCGCGGCTTGGTATTACGACGCCCTCTTCGTCTCAGGAATAAAAATTAAAGCCCGTGCGGGACTTGAGACAGGTCGCTTTTTCTTGTCAAAAGAAAGAGGCAACCAGAGAAGAGAACGCATGAGGCCGATTGATCTTTCCAGTCTCGTCCGGCGGCTGAGTGACCTGTCCCGTCGGCAGCTTGAGAGTGCTGCCGGGATGGCTTTGTCCCGCACGCAGTACGATGTGGAGGCCGAGCACTGGCTTCTCTTTCTTTTGCGGGAAAAACAGAGCGACTTCGCCTGTATCGTGGATGCTCTGGATATTGATCCGGCCGTGCTGGAAGTGCGGCTGGAAAAGGCCATCAACAGCCTGAAGACAGGCAATGGCCGCACACCGTCGCTCTCGCCGGAGATTGTGCGGCTAATGAAAACCGCGTGGCTGGCGGCGTCGGTCGAGCGTGGCGCGGCGACAATCCGTTCGGTGGATCTTCTGGTTGCGCTGGCTACCGATACAGAAAATGGTTCCGGTCTGCGCAGAACTCTGGCTCCCGTAATGGAAGCTCTTGCGCGCTGTAGCGAAGCCGATCTGCTGGGATTCTGTCAGAACAGTGAGGAAGCAGCGGCAGCGACTTCCGCCCGCGACGTTGAAGAGGAGAGCGGTACGGACAGCGCACCACGTGACAGACGTTTCGGCGCAGCGCTGACACGTTACGCTCAGGATCTGGTGGCGCTCGCCGAAGCGGGAAAGATCGACCCCATCCTTGGGCGCGATGTGGAGATTCGGCAGGTTGCCGATATCCTGCTGAGGCGCAGGCAGAACAACCCGATCCTCGTGGGTGAGGCGGGTGTCGGCAAAACAGCCGTTGTCGAAGGGCTGGCTCTCCGGCTGGCTGCGGGCGATGTGCCTCCGGCCCTGAAAAACGCACGGATCTTCACGCTCGATCTCGGCCTGTTGCAGGCCGGAGCCGGTGTGAAAGGGGAGTTCGAAAATCGCCTCAAGGACGTGATTGCCGACGTCGATGCGGCGCCTGTTCCCGTCATCCTGTTCATCGACGAGGCCCACACGTTGATCGGGGCAGGCGGAGGGGGCGGCTCGGCGGATGCCGCCAATCTGCTGAAGCCGGTGCTGGCGCGGGGGAGTCTGCGCGTGGTCGCCGCCACGACATGGGCTGAATATAAGAAGTATTTTGAAAAGGATGCCGCTCTGACAAGGCGTTTTCAGCCGGTCAATGTCGGGGAGCCGGACATTCCGACAGCCACGGCAATGCTGCGGGGACTCGCCGACACGCTACGGCGGCATCATGGCGTGCTGATCATGGAGGATGCCGTGGAAGCGGCTGTCAGCCTGTCGGCGCGGTATGTGGCGGGACGCCAGTTGCCCGACAAGGCGGTGAGCCTGCTGGATACGGCCTGTGCCCGTGTCGCGATGAGCCAGAATGCGGTTCCGGCCCTGCTGGAGGACGCCGAGCGTCGCATGGCTGTTCTGGATACGGAAATAAAGGCGGTGGAACAGGAAGCCGTCTTCGGGAATGCGGAGCACAAGGGACGGCTTGAAACGCTGAATACTGAACGCAGGACTGTGGAGAACCGTAAGGCGGCTCTGGAGGACAAGGCGGGACAGGAAAGGGAGCTGGTCGGGGCGCTGGAGGATCTCTGGGGCCGGATAGCGACAGCCGACGGGGTGGAAAAGGCAACGCTGGAAGAGGAATACCGGACTGTTTTCGCCCGTCTGAAAGACGTGCAGGGTGAGCAGCCGATGATCTTTCCGATGGTCGATCAGGCGGCTGTGGCGGCAGTCGTTTCGGACTGGACGGGGATTCCGCTGGGCCGGATGAAGTCGGACCAACTGGACACCGTGCTGAATCTTGAAAAGATCATGCAGCAGCGCATCATCGGTCAGGACCATGCGTTGCGCGCCATTGCGAAGGCCGTGCAGACGTCACGGGCGGGGTTGAACGACCCGCGCAAGCCGGTGGGCGTCTTTCTGATGGTCGGGACATCCGGTGTCGGCAAGACGGAAACCGCGCTGGCTCTGGCCGACCTGCTTTATGGCGGGGAGCAGAGCCTGACAGTCATCAATATGTCCGAGTTCAAGGAAGAGCATAAGGTCAGCCTGCTGATGGGCAGCCCGCCCGGCTATATCGGCTATGGCGAGGGGGGTATCCTGACCGAGGCAGTGCGTCGGAAGCCCTATTCCGTCCTGCTTCTGGATGAGATGGAGAAGGCGCATCCGGGCGTTCAGGAGGTCTTTTTCCAGGTTTTTGACAAGGGCCACATGAAGGATGGAGAAGGCCGGGATATTGATTTCCGAAATACTTTGATCGTGATGACCTCGAACGCGGGAACCGATCTGATCGCCAGCCTTTATGCTGATGAGGAAACGGCTCCACCACAGGAGACGATCGACGGGCTGGTTTATGAAGATCTTCTGAAATCTTTCAAACCGGCTTTTCTGGGTCGTACAAAAGTTGTCACCTATGTCCCTCTGGGCAGGGAGACGCTTCTCAGGATTGTGGATCTGCAGCTTAAACGCGTTCAGGAGCGGGTCAAAAAGCAGTTTGGAGTCACGCTTGATATCACGGAGGCTGTCCGCACAATGCTGGTCGAGCGTTGTGAAGAAGGCAGTGCGGGCGCTCGGGCTCTGGAAAGTGTCATCTCCAATGCTCTGCTTCCGGAGATATCAAAGATACTTCTAAAGGACATGATTATGGAGGAAGAAAAAAATATTAAGAAAAATAAAGACCTCAGTATTGACTTGTGCGAAGGTTCGTTGCTTGTAACAAAAAAGCATTAACTTATTTAAAAAGGAAACTGTTCTATGGCGATTTATCTGCAGATGGATGGTGTGACCGGCGCTGTGACCGAAGCTTCCCACAAAGGCTGGGTCGAGCTGACAGGTTTCCAGTGGGGCGTGGGCCGTGGCCTTTCCAGCCGCGTCGGTTCTGCTGCTGACCGTGAATCCACCGCGCCGAGCGTCGGCGAAGTGATCGTGACCAAGAACAACGACGCCTCAACAGGCGACCTGATGAGTGAAGCTCTGTCCGGTCATGGTGAGAAGACGGTGAAAATCGACTTCGTCCGCACGAACAAGGACCAGCAGATCGTTTATCTGTCTCTGGAACTCGACCACGTCATCATCAGCTCCTACTCTCACTCTTCCAGCGGTGAGCGTCCGGTTGAGACACTGGCCCTGAACTTCAACAAGGTGCAGGTCACGACTTCCCAGATGGATTCGGACGGTTCGGCCGGCGGCAACAAGATCACCACCTACGATCTGTCCACAGCCACGGCTTCCTGATCCGTCAGGTCGATCTGAATTATCTATATCGGCGGGCCGGGCGGAATATCTGTGTTCTGTCCGGCCTTTTTGTAATCAGAGGCCTAGGTTCCGCTCCGTCCGTTCTCAGTATTTGGCTGTTGTGCGCGGGGGAGGAAGGTGCCAGAGTCCCCCTCTGATTCAGGTTCACGGCGTATTATCCGGGGAGTGTCGGCATGAGCGGCAGTATACATGACAAGCTGAAGCGGGTGCGTAAGCCACGTGTCCACATCACCTACGATGTGGAAACGGAAGGGGCCGAGGTCGTCCGTGAACTGCCGTTTGTCGTGGGTGTCATGGGAGATTTCTCCGGCGATCCCCGCAAGCCGCTCCGTCCGCTGGCGGAACGAAAGTTCGTCCAGATCGACCGTGATAATTTCGACGAAGTCATGGCGCGTCTGGCTCCCGGTCTTGAACTGGCGATCCCGAACACTCTGGCCGATGATGGTTCGGAGATGATGGTGGCGCTGAAGTTCGACTCCATGGAGGATTTCGAGCCCGCCAGAATCATTGATCAGGTTCCCGCCCTCAAGGCATTGCTGGAAACACGCAACAAGCTGCGCGATCTGATGAGCAAGGCGGACCGGTCAGAAGAGCTTGAGGAGCTTCTGGAGAATATTCTCAAGCACGACTCTGAAATCGCCCGTGTTTCGGAAGAGCTTTCCACCAAGAAAGAGGACTGAGCCATGTCTGGATCAAAGGCAAAATCATCCACCCAGACATCCGCCAGTCCGGAAACCGCCTCGTCATCCGTTCTGAATCAGGTGATTTCCGCCACCAAGCAGACTGAGCCGGATCGCGCCGCTGATCTGGTCCGGGCTCTGGTGGAGCAGGCCTCCGCAGGCGTTGTGAAGTTCGACCGCAATCTCAATCAGACCATTGAGCGTGCGATCACCCAGATCGACAAGAAACTGTCCGAGCAGCTCAACGCCATCATGCATGACGAGCGTTTTCTCAAGCTGGAGGGAAGCTGGCGCGGACTGCACTATTTCGTGCACAATACGGAGACCAGCGCCAATCTCAAGTTGCGGATGCTCAATGTATCCAAGCGGGAGCTCAACCGCGATCTGACCCGCGCCACCGAGTTCGATCAGTCCGTCCTGTTCCGCAAGATTTATGAGAGCGAATTCGGCACGCCGGGCGGCGAGCCGTATGGCGCGCTGGTGGGCGATTATGAGTGGACCAACCACCCCGATGACATCGAGACGCTGCGTCAGGTCTCCTCGGTCGGCGCGGCTGCGTTCGCGCCTTTCGTCTCGGGTGTCAGTCCGGCCATGTTCGGGTTCGATGACTGGTCGGAGCTGAGCAAGCCGCGCGACCTCGAAAAGATTTTCGACGGTGTGGAATATCAGAAATGGCGTGGGTTCCGCGACAGCGAGGACAGCCGTTTCGTCAGTCTCGTCATGCCGCGCGTAATGGCGCGCCTGCCTTATGGCAATGCGACCCGGCCGGTTGGTGAGTTCGACTATGAAGAAGCGCCTCTGGATGAGAACGGTCGTCCGACCGCCATGCAGCATGACAAGTATTGCTGGATGAATGCCGCATTCGTCATGGGCGCGCGTCTGACCGACTCCTTTGCACGGACAGGTTTCTGCACGACGATTCGTGGCGCAGAGGGTGGCGGCAAGGTTGATAACCTGCCGACCTACACCTTCATGTCCGATGATGGCGATGCGGACACCAAGTGCCCCACGGAAATCGGCATCACGGACCGTCGTGAACACGAACTGTCCAAGCTCGGATTCCTGCCGCTGTGTCACTACAAGAATCACGATCATGCCGTGTTCTTCGGAGCGCAGACGGCTCACAAGGCCAAGGAATATGATCGTCCGGAAGCCACGGCCAACGCGAAGATTTCTTCCCGTCTTCCCTACATCATGGCAACGGGCCGCTTCGCGCATTATCTCAAGGTGATGGCCCGCGACAAGATTGGTTCCTTTGCGGAAGCGGAAGATTGCGAAAGCTGGCTGAATCGCTGGATCGGAAATTACGTCAACACCAAGGACAATCCCGGCCCCGAGAACAAGGCGCGTTATCCGCTGCGTGACGCCCGGATCGAAGTGCGTGAAATTCCGGGAAGCCCCGGCGCGTATAACGCCGTGGCCTATCTGCGGCCGTGGTTGCAGATGGAAGAGCTTACCACGAGCATGCGCCTGGTCGCGCGCGTTCCGAAGAAAAGCTGAGAATTCGCCGGGTTTATACAGAAATGTCGTCATCGTCCGCCCTGCGTGAAACGGTCCTTTCCGGTCGTTTCACCGTTCAGGCCACGGAGGCGGAGGCTTTTGCAGACTTTCTGTGTTCTTCCGGCGTCTCGGCCCTTGCCGTCTGGTTCGATGAGGCAACGCTGAAAGAAGCTGCCAGCGACCCGGATTTTATAAAGGACAGTCTCGACCGGGATATCGCCCTGATTGACCGGATGCTGTCCCGGCAGCTTGATGCCGTCCTGCATCAGCCGGCGTTTCAGAAGCTTGAAGGTTCCTGGTGTGGTCTGCGCTGGCTTGTCGGCGGCCTTTCACCGGAGGCGCGGGTCTTCGTTCGCGTTCTTTCTGTCCGATGGGCGGAAATATGCAGGGATTTTCAGAGATCCTCTGATTTCGACACAAGCGCGCTGTTTCATCTGATCTATGAGAATGAATTTGGTCTGGCCGGTGGAGAACCGTTCGGGCTGATGGTGGTGGATCATGAGTTCCGTCATGTGCCCGAAGCCAGAAAACCCGGCGGTCCACCGCCCGTGGATGACATCACGGCCCTGAACAGCCTTGCCGCCGTGGCTGCGGCGGCTTTCTGCCCGATGGTGATTGGCGTGTCGCCGGTTCTGTTTGGCGTGGAGCGGTTCAATGATCTTTCGACGGTTGTTGATCCGGTCACCTCGCTGAAGGATGCGGACAAGCGGCGCTGGCAGATGCTGCGACGCCAGACGGACGCCCGGTTCCTGTGCGCCTGCCTGCCGCATGTGCTTGGAAGACTGCCCTGGGGGCATGATCCGGCGCGTGCGGACGGCTTTTTCTATCGGGAGCGGGCTTCAGCCGTGCAGGACCGCGTCTGGACATCCGCTGCTTATGCCTTTGCGTCCGTCGTGATCCGGGCCCAGATCGGCTATGGCTGGCCGGCTGATATCCGGGGTGTGCCGCCGGGGCGTGTGGGCGGCGGGCTTGTGCCTGATCTGGTGAGCGAGATTTTTGACACGGACCCGCAGCATGGCTGGTACCGGTCTCCGCTGGATATTCAGTTGACAGAAGAGCAGGAGCGCATGATCAGCGCGGAAGGCTTCATGCCGCTGGTCAGCCTGTCGTTCGGACCGGAAGCCTGTTTCAGTTCCGTCAACAGCATCCAGCAGATTGTCGAAACCGACGGGACCGCGGTGGCCGCCGCCAACCGCCATCTGTCCTCCCAGATCAACACACTGCTCTGTGTGTCGCGTTTCGCGCATTATGTGAAGGTTCTTGGCCGTGCGGTCATCGGGAGCCATGCCACACCGGAAAAAATTGAGCGCCGGTTGCAGTCATGGCTGCGGGACTATACGAACAGCAGCGTGAAGGCCTCGGAAGAAAACCGTGCGCGCTATCCGCTCATGAACAGCAAGGTGACGATTTCGGAAAAGCCCGGTTATCCGGGGCATTTCTCCTGTGTCATGCATCTTGAGCCGCGTTACCAGCTTGATCAGGTTGATCTCGCATTCAATCTGGCCACCGAACTCGTCGCCCCGGATGCGTGACAGTGTCCAACGATAATCCTTTATCCTGTCGGAGTTTTTTCTCATGACGGCTGAATCCGCCGCTTCCGTTTCCGAAGCCTTCCGCATGGGGGCGCTGGAACAGGCCACCGCGCTCGCCGCCGACGCGATCAAGGCTGCTCCCACGGAGAGTCGGGCCCGCTTTACATTTTTCGAAATGCTGCTGTTCAGCAACCAGACGGAACGCGCCGACAAGGTGCTGGATACGCTTCAGGCGATGGATGCGAAGGCGGGCGTCTATATTGCGGAATGCCGCCAGTTGCTGCGTGCGGATGTCATCCGGCGTCAATACTGGTCATCCTGCCGTGAACCGGAGTTCGTAGGCGATGCGGAGCCGTCCCAGTTGCTCTGCCTGCGGGCGCAGGCGGAGCTGAAAGCCGGAGATGACGTTCTGGCCGCGAAAACCGCTGAAGAAGCCGAGCAGGTGAGGGCGCCCGCGCCGGGGCATGTCGGGACAAAAGCCTTTGCGGATTTCCGTGATGTTGATGATCTCTGTGGCGGCTCACTGGAAGTCCTGACCACAACCGGACGGTATTTCCAGATTCCATTTGGCAGGATTGAAAGCGCGGAATTTCAGGCGGCGCACTGTTACAGGGATCTTTACTGGCGGCGCTGCCAGCTCAGTGTCCGGGGTGGTCCGGACGGCGTGGTTTACGTGCCGGCGCTTTATGGTGGGACGGTGGAACTGGCTGCGGATTCTCCGGACCGGGGGAAACTTCTGACAGGACAGTTGACCGAGTGGACGGAAGGTCCGCTTGTGCGCGGGATTGGTCAGAAACTGTTCCTCGCCGGGGATGAGGGGCTGCCGGTGCTGGATATCGGGACGCTGACGTTCGGCGAATGAACAGAGGTTTCCAGCGACAGAAAGCGGTAACGGAGCGTGTATCCGGAGACGCCAGACCGCTCAGGTTCTCGGTGCTGGATCGTCTCCTGACGGCTGAATCGGACAGGGCCGGCACACAGGATGCGCGGGCGGGGATCAGGCATCTTCAGGGTGCCGTGCTGCGGGATCTGACTCGGCTGCTGAACTCCCGGCGTCCCTGGCATGAACCGGCTCCCGAGCAGAAGGAACTGCGTCGGTCTCCCGTGACCTATGGCGTGCCGGATTTCACGTCAGGAGAGCTGAGCGAGAGGGAGAACCGCGAATATCTCAGGATGGCCATCGAGGAGACCATTACCCGCTTTGAAACACGGCTGAAGAGTGTCAGAGTGGCCCTGCTTGAGGAGAAGGACAGCCGTCATGGCGTTCTGAAGCTTCGGATTGACGCCGTGTTGCATGTGGAGCCCCTGCGTGCGGCTGTCAGATTTGATACGGTCATCAGTCTGGCGTCCTCCCATGCCGATGTTCTGCTGAACGAGACGCGCTGATCTCATGGAAAATCCTTTTTTCCGCTATTACAACCGCGAGCTGACAGCGCTGCGAAAGCTGGCGTCGGAATTTGCGGAGGCTAATCCGAAAGCAGCCGGGCATCTGCGGATCAGCGCGGATACGGTTGACGACCCGCATGTGGCGCGGCTGCTTGAGGGCGTGGCGTTTCTGTCTGGCCGGGTGCATCAGCGGCTGGACGAAGAATTTCCTGAGCTGACGGACGGGCTGCTTGGGATTCTCTACCCTCACTACAACGCGCCGGTTCCGGCGGCCTCCATCGTTGAAATGGTCTGCCGCCCGGACCGGGATGCGATCGGCATGACGGTCCCCCGCGAGACGGTCGTGGAAACCGATCCAATCGGTGGAAAACCCTGTTACTTCCGGACAACGGCCGAGGCCCGGCTCTGGCCGGTGCGTATCGCCAGACTGACACTCTCCGGCCTGCCTCTGGCCGCGCCGTCCAACCCGCTGGCGAGGGGCGCGCGTTCCGTGTTGCGGATCATGCTGGAATCCACTGATCCCGACATCACATTCGCTGACATGGGATTGGAAAAACTGCGGTTTTTCCTGAAAAACTCGTCAGGGCAGGGATATCGTCTGCTGGAGCTGCTGGGACGCCATACGCTCAGTGTGGCCTGCGCCTCCTCACCGAATGACCCCGCGCCGACCCTGCTTCCGAAAGAGTCCGTGCTGCCCTGCGGATTTGATCCGGAAGAGGCGCTGCTTCCGTGGACGGCGCGTTCCTTCTCCGGTTTCCGGCTTCTGACGGAATATTTCGCCTTTCCAGAGAAGTTCCTGTTTGTGGAACTGGACGGTCTGGATGCCCGTACGCTGGTGCATGATGAACGCAAGATGGAAATCTTCGTTTATTTTGACGCCTCCTTTCCGGAGCTTGAGCGCACGCTTCTGCCGGACGCGCTGGCGCTGGGCTGCGTGCCTGTGGTCAACCTGTTCCCGCAGCGCTGCGAGCCGGTGACGCTGACGCACGAGACCACGGAATATCGTGTGGCGGCCAGTCACCGTGATCCTGACCATTATGAAATCTGGTCCGTCGAACGTGTGCGCGAAATGGAGGGCGCAGGCGCGTCCCGTCCGTGGATGCCGCTGTATCATCGTCCTCCGCAGGAACTGCGGAGTGATGGACGGGGACAGCCTGCTTCCTACACCCTGACGCGGCGTCCGGCTCCTACGGAGCTGGGGGGCACGGAAGTCTATCTGGCGCCCGTTCAGCCTGATCTGGACCCGGAAGGGCCGACCGACCACATTCTGCTGATTGACGCGTTATGCACCAACCGCAATCTCCCCGAGCGCCTGCCTTTCGGGGGTGGCGAGCCGGTGCTGCGGGTTCCGGCAATGGCCGACCGGCTGGCAAGCGTGAGCTGCGTGATGCCGTTCTCCTCCACGGTGAGGCCTTCCCTTGCCGGAGACAGGGCGTGGAGGCTGATCGCGCATCTGGCGCTGGGTCATATTTCCCTGACAGAGCCGGGAGCCGGATCGCGCATCATTCAGGATCTTCTCACGCTCTATGACTGCCGCGAGACGCCTGAGACCCGGAAAGTCATCGACAGTCTGGTCGATGTCATCGCGCAACCGGGCCATGCCCGTCTGCCGGGCGTCAGGCCCGGCGGCTTTATTCGCGGAACGGACATCACGCTGGTATTCGCGCCGGACGGGTGGGAGGCTGGAGGTCTTTACCTGCTGGCCAGCATTCTCGAACGGTTCCTCGCCCTGCATGTCAGCGTGAATTCCTTTGTGCGGGTCAGCGTGGCGCTTCAGGGGAGAACCGGCTTTATTGCGCGCTTCCCACGGCGCTGCGGCACGCGGACGCTTCTGTGAGCGGCAGCGGCTCCCATACCCCTCCGACCGGGGCGGTGGTTCTGGTCACGGAACAGGAAGCCGCGCCCGTTCTGCGTCAGGCTCCTGCCTCTTCGGAGGAGAAGGAGGGGCGCACCGAACTGCTGCCTGTTGTTCCGGTCGGGCCTGAGACTGCGCGGGACGACGCGCCTGCGGATGGTCTGCTGGGTCAGCTCCTGCGCGATCCGGGGCCATTCAGTTTCGACGCCGCCGTCCTGCTGATGCTGCGCGCGCATGGATCGAGCGTTGCAGAGCCGTCAATCCGTTTCCAGACTCCGCTGGGCACGGCCTATCCGGCTGCGGACGTCGCCGCTGTCAGTCTGAATGAACGGGGTTTCGTTACGACCGTGACCCCGATGGGGCTGACTGGTCCAGCCGGTGTGCTCCCGCTCCACTATTCTGCCGAGCTGGTTTCCGAGCACCGGCGACATTCTCCGGCACTGAGCGATTTCATGGAGATGCTGAGTCAGCGCCCCATCGCGCAGTTCGCGGAAAGCGGAATAAAATACCGTCTGGCCAGCAGCCATACCCTGCCACAGGACGTCCCTGCCGCGGACTATGCCCGTACGGTCCGGAAAGTCCTGATGGCGCTGGCGGGTTTCTACCGACCGGAGATCGCGCCCTCGCTCGGCGTTGAGCCCTCCACGGTAAGTTATTACAGCGGCTATTTCTCCACCATGCCCCGCTCGGCGGACCGGCTGAAATTCATGCTGTCGGACTGGCTGGGCCTGCCGGTGAAGGTGGAGGAGTTTACGCCGCTCTGGACCCAGATTCCTCCCGATCAGCAGAGTGTGCTGCCCCTGTCCGGGCTGGCCGGGCGATATGCCGAGAGTTTCAGCCAACTGGGAGTCGATGCTGCTGTGGGGGCACGGTATCTCGACTGCCAGTCCCAGTTTACGGTGCGGATTGGTCCGGTGAATCTCGGGACGTTTCAGGCGCTGATGCCGTCGGGCGCTCTTTATGGGCCGCTGCTGAAGCTGATCCGCACGTTTGTCGGCTCCGAACTTCAGATCATTCTGCGGCCTGTGCTCAAAAGGGATGCTGTGCCAGCCCTGCGGCTGCCGACCGAAGCAGAGTCCTTGTCGCCCCGGCTGGGGTGGAGCAGCTGGCTATCCTGTCCGACAAAACGGCAGCGGGATGCTGACGAGCCTGTCTTTACAGAGCGGCATCTGGATAGGAGCGGCGGCCATTGATACGGATATATCGACTTCGGTCTGTGGTAAAAGCGACAGTAAAGGTGTTCCGTTAAGATTTTTTATGTCAGTCAGCAGGCCGCGCGGATATTTTTTTGACCTGTTTTCTGCGGAGTACAGTCATTCTTCTTACTAAAAAGTCATAAAGCCCTCTATGAGTGCGGAACTGTCTGGAACATAATCTATTAATAAAGACGAGTGCGCCAATCCGCGGGATGACAATGCGGTGGTGGCTGGAGGAGAGGAAAGAGCGTGTCCATGGACTTCGGTATTCGCCGTATTGGCATCACAGCCGCCGCGTTGGCAGTTATGGCGTCCGCGTCCCCCGGGCAGGCGCAGACGGCAGCCCCATCACCTGTTTTCCTCATGATCGGCGATGACCGCTCAACGGAATCCGGCGTACAGTTGACGGCCTGTTCGGAAAATACGCACAGACTGGCCCAGCAGCTCAAGCAGCAGGGTCTGAATGTGTTTGAAGTGCTGAACCCGTCCAGCGTGGATTTGCGGGTGGCCCTGACGCAGTTCGCCCGCTATCTGGATGGCAAGCGGCCCGTCATTTCCTATTGTGGATATGCACCCGTTCAGGATGGCAGGGTTTTTCTCGCCAGTGACGGGAAGGATACGGACCTGCTGAGCCAGTCTGTTCCGGCTGTGTCCCTGCTCCGCATTCTGGACGGGCGTGACGGGCTGGTCTTTCTGGAACTCCATCCGCTGTCAGGGCAGTCCGTGGATCTGTCCAGAGCCGTGCGATCACTGAAAGGCAGGATGCAGAACGCCAATGCGCTCTCTGTTACGCTGGTGGACGCAGCCTCCGCCAATCCTGTCGTGGATGGTCTCGCCTCCATCATGCAGCCGGGCTGGCAGTGGACGAACGTGACGGCATTCGCACGGGGGACCATGGCGGCGACCTCGGCTTCCGCTCCTGTTTCTGCGGCTCCCGCTCCCATGCCGGTGGCCCCGCCTCCCGCGCCGGTGGTCGAGCAGGCGAGTCCGGTCGAGCCTGCACAGCCCCAGCCGACGGCAAGGCAGGATGTGCCCGCGAAGATCATTCCCATTCATGATGCGCCGCCGACTGCCTCCGTCGCTGCGGCTGGTGTCGGCAGTCAGGAAGTCACGCAGCAGGTTCCTGCCCAGGGTGACATGAAAGAGGTCGCCGTCCCGGCGCAGAAACCGGCGGAACCACCCAAACCGGTTCTGACGAAGCAGCAGGCGCTCAAGCTGGCCCGGGCCAAGGCTGCGCTGGCCGCGCAGGCGAAGGCCATGCGGACGGTTCAGGTCGGTCTGCTCGCACATGGTGTCTATACGGGCTCGGTCAATGGCGTGAAGACAAGAGATACGGTCAACTCCATCAAGAAATTCCAGCAATCCCGGAATGAGCCTGCGACAGGTCAGCTGACCGCCACCCAGCTTTCGGCCCTGACCGGTGCGGGAAATTGAAGATGACATTCAGGCTGAAGCTTAATCTCGTCCTTGTCGGTGGATATCTCGTCGCACTGGCCATTCTCTTCCCGATCCTGCGCGGCGCCCTGTCCGACGGGGCGGCTGACGCCGTGCGCGAGCAGGCCACCATGCTGAGCGAAGTGGGGCTGGCGACGGAACACTACACCAGTCAGGAAGTGCTGCCGCAGTTGTTGCAGGGGGCAACAGTGCAATTCCCGCCTCAGAGCGTGCCTTTCTATGCCGTCAGCCGTCTGGGCGAGATGTTGCAGAAGAAGAACCCGGATATGGATATCCGGGTGACGGCTCTCAATCCGACCAACCCGTCGGACGCTCCCACGCTCGCCGAGAGGGACCTGATCGAGCGGCTTCGCACCGCTTCGGCGCCTTCATCGCTGCTGGCTGAAGGGCGGAACGACAAAGGGCAGCCGGTCCTGCGTCTGGCCACGCCGGTGCGTGTCACGGATTCCGGATGCCTGTCCTGCCACTCCGACCCCGGTGTCGCGCCGAAAACGATGATCGACGCTTATGGCAGCCAGCATGGCTTCGGCTGGAAGCCCAACGAAGTGGTGGGCGCGACGATCGTCACCATCCCGACGGACAGGCTGATGGCGGCGGCAAGCGGACGCGCCCTGCGGATTCTGGTCTGGATGACGGTTCTGGCGGCTATCCTGCTCGTGCTGACGAACGTGATCGTGGAATACGCCCTGCTGCGTCCGTTACGTGAAATGAGCGCGGTTGCCGGACGTGTCAGCCGGGGCGGCTTCGCCGAGCCCGAACTGTCGGTGCCGGAAGGCAATGAGCTGTCACCGCTGGCTGCGTCCTTCACGCGTATGCGTCGCAGTCTGGAAAGTTCGTTCAGAATGCTGGATGAGTGACAATGAAATCTGATCTTCCAGCACGGGAAGGGCGGTTCCAGATCGAAGCGCTCCTTGGACGCGGGGCGATGGGGGTCGTCTACAAGGCGTGGGACCCCGCCATTAACCGCTATGTGGCGATCAAAAAAGTCAATCAGTCCCTGCTGGAAGATCAGGAACGGGCGGCCTATCTCGCCCGTTTCCGCAATGAAGCGCGTTTGTGCGGGCTGTGCGATCACCCCAATATCGTAACGCTCTATGATGTGACCGGCGGCGAGAATGATCCCAGCATCATTCTCCAGTATGTCGATGGTCTGGGGCTGAACAAGGCGCTCCCCCGGGGAGAGAAGCTGCCCGTCAGTGAAGTGGTTCCCATCGCGTTGCAGGTTCTCGCGGCGCTGGACTACGCGCACGGTCTGGGGATCGTGCATCGTGACGTGAAACCCGCGAACATCATCCTGACCTATCAGGGGCGTCTGAAGATCACCGATTTCGGTGTCTCCTACCGCGCCCTGACCTCGGAGCCGGATCAGGCGCTGCTGATCGGCACGCCGAACTACATGTCACCCGAACAGTGCTCCGGACGACAGGTCGATGCGCGCAGCGATCTCTTTTCGCTGGGGAGCATCCTGTATGAGCTGCTCAGCGGCCAGAAGGCGTTCGAAGGCCGCGAATACACGGATACAGTCTTCAAGATACTGAACACGGACCCGGAACCGCTCGGCGCGCTGCGTCCCGATATCCCGGAAGCGCTGGTCCGGGTTGTCGAGCGTGTTCTGGCAAAAGACCCCGCCGACCGCTTTTCGGAAGCGGCGGAGTTCGCCTTCGCGCTGCGTCGCGCCGTGCCGGGATTCGATCTCACCTCGCCGCTGCCGCTGCCTGTCTCTCCACCGGAGCCAGTCCCGGTTGCCACTCCTGAGAAACGGGTTGAAACCAGCGTTCCTTCCACGCCTTCCGTGCCCGAGCCTCAGGAAGAGGACGACAGAACGATCATTGTGACAGATGACGGCGACCTCGGCGTGCCGGAACATCCGTCGATCGAGCCCGAATGGATGGAATCCGTCGATACCTATCTTCAGGGATTGTACGGGCCGCTGGCGCGCGTTGAACTGAGAAATGCCTGCAAAAATGTCTCGACCAAGGGAGAACTGCTTGCGTCTCTCGTGAGTGACGTGACGGTCAGGGAACAGCTGTTCGCCCGCTTCCTGACCGATGATAGCAGTAAGGGCGAGACCTCCGTCATTGAGAGACCCATCGTGACGCCGTCCGAAGAACGGAAGGCGGATCATGCCGCGCCAATCCCTGCCCCTGTTCCTCCGCCGCAAGAGCCGGAACCCGAGCCGCAGGAACCTCAGTCGCGGGCGCTGACCGATGACGATGTCAGTGTGGTCGGCGCGGCTCTGGCCGATGTTCTGGGGCCTGTGGCGCAACCCCTGATCCGAAGGGCTTCCCTGCGGGCGAGGGATTTTGCGTCATTCGTCTCGTTGTGTGAGACTTTCATTCATCATCAGGGAGATCTGGAGCGGTTCCGTCGCATTCTGGCTACTTCCTCTCGTAGCTCCTGATTCGAACGGTTTCCCATGGCTTCTGTCGAACCTCTCCTCTTCACCAGCTCTCCTTTCGGAGACGACACCCTGCCCGATCAGCCCGGCACGCTGCATGCGACGGCGCTGAATGCACAGGAGATGCTCAGTCAGCCGTTTCAGGTGACGCTGACGGTCGTGACCACTCTCAGCCAGTTGCAGCCGGACGCGCTTCTCTACAAGCCGTTCTGCGCGATCATCAACAGGAAGCCCGCCGACAACCGGTATTTCAACGGCATCGTCAAACGTGTGACGCCGGTGAACAGCCTGCAACGGGACCGGTGGGAATATCAGCTGGAGATCGTGCCGCGTCTGTGGTTCCTGTCCCAGCGGTCCGACTGCCGGATCTTCCAGAAGAAATCCGTGGACCAGATTCTTCAGGTTCTGTTTCAGGAGGAAGGGGTCGAGGCGTACGAGTTCCGGATCTATGGCGACAAGCCTGTCCGGGAATACACCACGCAGTTCAACGAGACCGACCTCGACTTCATGCACCGGCTGCTTCAGGAAGAAGGCTGGTTCTATTTCTTCGAGCACACCAAGTCGGAACACCGGCTGATCGTCACGAACCGCAACGAGTCCTTCAAGCCGCTTGCCTCTCCCCTGCATCGTATCGTGCATAGCGGAAACAATATCGACATTATTGACCAGTGGACCGGCGGCGCATCCACGGCGCATGGCGAAGTCCACTTTACGGATTACAATCCCTCCAACCCGACCGTTCCGGTCCGGGCGACGCAGTCAACCAGTTCCAAGACCGGTGGGGCTTCGACGCGGCGGGTCTATCGCTGGCCCGCGCTCACGAAGGACGATGCGACCGCGGAGCAGCGCGCCAAACATTTCATGGAACATTCCGAGGTCACGTCCTCGATGTGTCGCGCGCATGGCTACGATCCGCAGTTCATGCCCGGACGCCGCTTCACGGTGGAGAGAGACCCGCTGACCGGCGAGGAAATGGTGGAATACGCGCCTCAGGCCGTTTTTCACAGCGCGGTCGATGAGACATGGGCCGGCCAGTCGTCAGGTTCCTTCTACGATTGCAGCTTTTCCTGCTTCAAGCAGTCGGTG
Organism: Acetobacter sp.; assembly: GCF_022483985.1. Classification (NCBI taxonomy): domain Bacteria; kingdom Pseudomonadati; phylum Pseudomonadota; class Alphaproteobacteria; order Acetobacterales; family Acetobacteraceae; genus Acetobacter; species Acetobacter sp. The sequence goes on from NZ_JAKVME010000003.1 coordinate 420,170, forward strand.
CCGTGGAGAGAGCCGTTCCATAATGTCCGTCCACAGATGACGGGCATCTATTCCGGTGTCGTGGTCGGTGGAAAAGGTCAGCAGATTCATGCCGACCCGCTGGGGCGCATCAAGGTCCGCATCGTGTTCGATCACAGGAAGGACACCGACGCCGGTTTTGCGACCTGGGTGCGGGTGATCCAGCCCTGGGCCGGAGACAGTTGGGGCTGGCAGCACCTGCCGCGTGTGGGAACGGAAGTCGCTGTGGCCTTCATGAATGGCGACCCTGATGAGCCTGTGGTGCTCGGCGGTCTGTACAACCAGAGCATGCAGCCGGTCTTCGCTGTGCCGGGAGAACAGACCAAGAGCGGTTTCCGCAGCCGTTCCGTGCATGGCGGAGCCTCCGAGTTTTCCGAGTTCTCTGTTGATGACAGCAAGGGGCAGGAGAAAATCTACCTCCGTTCCCAGAAGGATCTGCACACGGTCGTCCTGAATGACCAGCAGACGCAGATTGGCAATGACAGTTCGGCCACGGTCCATCGCAATGCCAGTCTGAAGGCGGAAACCGGCTCTGTTACAGTCGAAGCGGAAACTGAAATCCTGCTGAAAGTCGGTGACAGTACGATCCGTCTGACCAAGGATGGTATCACGATCAACGGATCGAAGATTGACGGCACGGCGACGGGTAACATGACCCTCAAGGGTGCTAAAATCCGTCTGAACGACTGATAACCGGCGGGGCAGGAAATTCTTATGACGACACTTACACTGAAGGCCATCGCTGCACCGGACGGCGCCAGCGCCGAAAACCGGACGGTTACAGGGCGGAAGTTCACAATCGGACGCGATCCTGTCTGTGATCTGTGCCTGTCTGACACCAGCCGCATCCTGTCCAAGAAGCATTGTTTTATCGAGCGGCAGGGAGAGTCCTGGAATCTGGTCGATACCAGCACAAACGGTACGTTCGTCAATCAGGACACCACACCGCTTCGCCGGGCTTCACGCGAACTGCGGAACGGAGACGCCGTCGAGATAGGTGGTTACCGGTTCGAGATAGTGATCGGCGATGATGAACCGCTGTCTCCCCCGGTTGTCGCGCCGCACGTCCTGCCCGCGACCAGATATGAGGACGAGCGGCCCATAGGTTCCGTATTCTCGCCTTCCGAACCGGAAGGGGCTGATGGCGTGGCGGATATGGCGGAGGTCGATCCCTTCCTCTCGCAGGATGTGTCGATCAACGTCCATCCACAGGCTGATGATACGCCTGTGATGCATGATCCGGGTCTGCTGCACATGCCCTGCGTGCCGCCCAGGGTGATTCCCGAGATCATCGGAGACGACTGGGATCAGGAGCCGGAACTCTCGGCGTCAGGGCCAGCGTCGAAACCGGAACCGGAACCGCCAGAGGCCCTTCCGATCGAGGAGAGTCCGACGCCGCTTCCCCTTCAGGACAATCCTTTTGCAACGGTGGACACTCTCCCGGACCTGCTGCCTGATGAAAACCATGATCGGGACGAAGCCGCCCTGCCGGAGGAGGACACGTCCTTCCATGAGCACGCCGAACCCCTGATCACGGCTTTTCCGCGCCAGTCGCATGCCGTCGAAGAACGCACGCCGCCTCAGTCTTCCGAACTGTCTCATCAGGATGATGATGGCGTTTTCGGGTCTCATGGGGGGCATGAAGACCTGCTTGGTCCTTTTCTTTACGGTGCCGGTCTGCACGGAATGGAGGCGCGGGACTTCACGCCTGACACCATGGAGGAACTCGGCAGAACATTCCGGGCGATGATCCACGGGCTGAGACAGATCATGATTGCGCGCGCCACCATCAAGGGTGAGTTCCGCATCGAGCAGACCATGATTCAGGCTTCGGGCAACAATCCGCTGAAATTCTCGGCCAATGATGATGACGCCCTTCTGGCGCTGATCGGGGTTGGCCGGAACAGCGGTATGCTGCCGTCGGACGCCATCAGCGAAACGCTCAACGACATGCGCCTGCATGAGTTTGCCGTCCTGCGCGCCATGCAGGACGCTATCGGCGCACTGCTGACACGGCTGGAGCCGGAGCGTTTTCGGGAGGATGCCGAGAGTCGTTTCCTCGATTTCCTTCCGGACAATCATAATGGCCGCGCCTTCAGGCTGTTTGAGGAACGATACAGGCGCACAAGGGAGGCGCTGAGTGACGATTTCGACAGCGCCTTTGGAAAAGCTTTCGCTAGAGCCTATGAAAAAGCCATCGTAAAGGCTGATATCGCCTTGCAGAGAACCGATCCGCACGCAAAGACCCGCCCGAATGGAGACCATTCATGAGCTGGAACAGCCGTGTGGCGTGGCAGGAGGGCATGTTCCTCCGCGCGCAGCATTTCCAGCAGCAGGATCGCTGGATGGAAGAGCAGATCCGCCAGACGCTCCAGTATATGCGTCCGTACGGCTGGGGTTTTGTGCAGATCCAGATCAATCAGGATCTTCTGGCGGCAGGGCGGTTTGCCCTGACCCATGCCGCCGGTCTCTTTGAGGACGGCACTCCCTTCAGCATGCCGGGCCAGACCGATCTGCCGATGCCGCTGGAAATTCCGGAACAGACCCGCGACATGCTGGTCCATCTGGCTGTGCCGGTGCGTCAGCCGGGCGCCATGGAGATGATCATCGCCGGACGGGAGGACGGGCGGTACCGTGTGTCTCCCTTCGAGGCGTTCGACACGCAGTCCGGCTCTCCCCAGCCTGCCGAGATCGATGTTGGCAGGCTGAACGTGACCCTGCGTCTCGACAGCAGCGATCGGGAAGGGTTCTTCTGCCTGCCGATCGCCCGGATCAGGGAGGTGCTGCCGAGCCGGCAGGTAGTGCTCGATCCGCTCTGGATTCCGCCAGCGCTGACCTGTTACGCGGCCCCTGTCCTGTCCACTCTGGCTGTAGAACTGGCCGGGATGCTGAATCAGCGCGGCAACGCGATCGCCGCCCGCCTGACGACGCCGGGCACCAAGGGCAGCGCGGAAGTATCGGACTTTATTCTGCTTCAGGCCCTCAACGGGTGGCAGGCGCTGCTGTCGCATCATGCGGACGCGGGTAATCTGCATCCGGAGGATTTCTACCGTCTGCTGCTGACGATTGCGGGAGAACTGTCCACCTTCACGTCCCCGGACAAGCGGCCCTCGCGCTATCCGACCTACCGACATAACGATCTTCAGGCCAGTTTCGCGCCTGTGGTGGCGGATGTGCGGCGCTCCCTTGCGGCGGTCTATGAGCAGACGGCCGTCATGATCGAGCTGCAACTGCGGCGCCACCATATCCGTGTCGGCACGATCGCAGACCGTTCATTGCTCGCAAAGGCGATTTTCGTGCTGGCGGTTTCAGCGGAAATGCCGACGGAGGAGCTGCGGCGTCTGTTTCCGCAGACCGTCAAGATCGGTGCGGTCGAACATATCCGGGAACTGGTCAACGTGGCGCTGCCGGGCATTGGCCTCAGGCCCCTGCCGGTCGCGCCGCGACAAATGCCGTTCTACGCGGGCGCTTCCTATTTCGAGCTGGATCGCAATTCGCCGCACTGGCAGCAGCTTCAGAACTCGGGCGGCATCGCCCTCCATGTCTCCGGCGATTTCCCGGCTCTGAAACTGGAACTCTGGGCAATCCGGGCATAAGGCGGCAGGTATGAGTGATAATCCGTTTCTTGAGCCGGATGACAATGAGCAGACCATCATCCGACCGCTTCCCGGAGGTCGGCCTCTGCCGCCTCGCGAGGGGGCAGAGGAATACGCGGCCCGTGACCGCCAGCCGGACTCTGCCGCATCCTCTGCGGCGGGCGGGGCGCGGTTCGAGGACATCCAGCGTACGTCCCAGTTTCTGATTGTCGCCGCCGCCGCCGGATGTCTGAGTTTTCTCGGACGGATTCACAACACCTACACACCTCCCGATCCCGGTCAGTTGCGCGAGCATGCGATTGCCGCGCTCAAGCAGTTCGAGCGGACGTTGCGCGACGATGGCGTGTCTCTGGAGGAAATCCGGCCCGCGCATTACGCCCTGTGCGCCAGCATGGACGATGTGGTGCAGGCGACCCCGTGGGGAAACCACGGTAGCTGGACCAATGCCTCGCTGGTCTCGACGTTCCATCAGGAAGTGCAGTCGGGAGAGCGGTTCTTCGATCTTCTGATGCGGGTTTCCAGAAATCCGGGACGGATGCTGGGCGTTCTGGAACTGATGTATCTCTGTCTCTGTCTGGGCATGCAGGGGCGTTATCGCCTTTCGCCGCGGGGACCGGCGGAACTCGACCGGATCAGGGAAGAGACCTTCATCCTCATCATGCGTAACCGTCCGGCCGTGGAGCGCGAGCTTTCGCCACACTGGAAGGGTGTGAGCGCGCCTTACCGGCCGCAGCGTCTTGTCATGCCGGTCTGGCTGGCGGCGCTGGCGGGGGCGGCTGTGCTGGGCATCGGCTATATGTGGGTGACGCTGGGAGTGGCCAGTCTCTCCGACAATCTTTTCGCGTCCGCCCTGTCCATCCCGCCGGGCAAGCAGCCGCAGATCGAGCGGGTTGCACCGGTCGAGGATGTGGTCTCGACGGCGCCGCCGACCGGCGACCGTGTGCGTCTGAAAGCATTCCTCAAGCCCGAAATTGACGAGGGGCTGGTGGAAGTGGACGGCACGGACGCCGTGCCGATCGTGCGGATCAGGGGCGAGGGCATGTTCGGCTCCGGCACGGATGAACTCGCGCCTTCCACACTGCCGACGCTGCGCCGGATCGGCGCGGCTCTGGCCACGGAAAAAGGCTGGGCGGAAGTCATCGGCTATACGGACAGCCGCCCGATTCATACCATGCTCTACCCGTCCAATCTCGACCTCTCCCGGGCGCGCGCCGCTGCGGCGACGGAAGTGATGCGTGGGACCAGTGGCCCGGACATGACCCTGCGGGTGCAGGGCGCGGGAGCCGCGAACCCGATTGCCTCCAACGACACGGCAGCGGGTCAGCAGAAGAACCGCAGGATCGAGGTCGTTCTGCACCGTCAGCTTTCAGACAATGGAACCCAGCCGTGAACGGAATGCCTCCGATCCTTTCTCTTCTGACGGGACGCTGGAGCATCGGGCTTCTGGCGTCCTGCCTTATCGGACTTCTGATCTGGTATCTGGGTGAGATGGTGCCCGGTCTGCGTACGCCGCTGGCCCGGGAAATCTGCATTGCCGCCGTGTTCGTGATCGCCATGGGCATCACGGGCGGTCTGACCTGGTATCGCCGCCGTCGCGACGCCAGACTGATGAGCGGCGTCACCGAAGAAGGCGCTGATGCCACAGCCGACGTTCAGGCCGAAGCCGCGGACGAGGTGCGTCTGCTGCGCGAGCGTCTGCACAATTCTCTGGCGCTGCTGAAAAAGGCGAGAAAGACCCGGGGCTATCTGTATGAGCAGCCCTGGTTTGTCCTGATCGGCCCGCCGGGTAGCGGCAAGACGACGCTGCTGTCGCAGTCGGACCTTCAGTTTCCTCTGGCGCAGCCGGACGGCACGGGCGGGCTGACTCCGGGTTCGGTGGCGGGTATTGGCGGCACCCGTCTGTGTGACTGGTGGTTCGCGGATGAAGCCGTGCTCATCGACACGGCTGGTCGTTTCACGACGCAGGATTCCAACGAGACGGTTGATCGCACGGGCTGGCTCGGCTTTCTCGATCTTCTGAAAAAGACCCGTGCCAGACAGCCTCTGAACGGTGTGATTGTCATGATCTCGCTGGCGGACGTGGTGACCGTGTCCCAGACCGAGCGCCTGTCCCATGCCCGCATGATCAGGGACCGTATCCGCGAGATCACCGAGCGCCTCGGCGTGAGAATCCCGGTGTACGCCGTGTTCACCAAGGCGGACCGGATCGCCGGATTTACAGAATTCTTTGATGACCTCGACCGGGATTACCGCCGTCAGGTCTGGGGCATGACGTTCCCCGTTGCAGGGGAGATCAAGGCGTTCGAAGGCGAGTTCCGTCAGTTGATCGCCCGTCTGAATGACCGCCTCTACGAGCGTCTGCAACAGGAGCGCATTCCTTCCCGCAGGGCGGTGATCGCTTCCTTCCCGATTCAGATCGAAACCCTGACGGACGCGCTGAACGAGTTCCTGACAGCCGCCTTTGGCATGACCCGGCTTGATCCGGCCCCCTTTATTCGCGGCGTCTATTTCACGTCCAGCGCTCAGGAAGGCACGCCGGTCGATCGGCTGAGCAGCATGCTGGCGCGCAGCTTCGGCATCGACCAGCGACGGATGCCGACATTGCGGGCTGTAACCGGGCGGCCCTATTTCGTGGAGCGTCTGATCCGCGAGGTGATTCTCGGTGAAGCGCGGCTCGTGGCGATTTCCCCGTCTAAAATGCGCCGTCACAAGATCATCCGTTACAGCAGTTTCGCCGCTATCGGTCTCTTTACGCTGGCGGGCTGCCTGCTGCTCTGGCAGCGGAATGTGGAAAACCGCACGGCGATCGCCAGCAATGAGCAGGCCATCGGCTTTTATCGCAGCAAGCTTGAGCGTCTCCAGCTCGATCCTGTGCAGGACGACAACCTGCCTTCCATCCTGCCGGCGCTGAATGCGGCCAGTGCGCTGCCGGACGGGCAGACACTGGCCCGGAATCACGGATTCTGGCCCGATCTGGCCATCAGTCAGGACGCGAACCTCGAAACCACCAACCGTTTGATCTATCAGACCGCTCTTCAGCGCCTGCTTCTGCCGCGCCTGCTATGGCGGCTGGAAAACCAGATTCAGGAACATTTCAGCCAGCCGGCGTTTCTCTATGAAGCCACACGCATCTATCTGATGCTCGGCAATCAGGGGCCGCTGGAGCCGAAAATGGTCCGGGACTGGATGCTGCTGGACTGGGAAAGCCGCTATCCGGGGCCTGCGATGAAGGAAACGCGGGACCAGTTGCTGAAGCATCTTGACGCCCTGCTGCGTATTCCGCTGCCGGACATGCAGATCAACGGCGGCATGGTGCGTCAGGCGCGTGCGGAATTCAGCCGGGTGACTCCTGCGGAACGTGTGTATGGCCGGATCAGGGCCGGAGCGGCGTCCGTGGCGGACTGGTCTCCGGAACAGGTGCTGGGTCGTGGACAGAAGGAATTCACCCGCCTGTCCGGTCGTCCCATGTCGGACACGATCCCCGGCTTCTATACCAGCGTGGGATTCCGTCAGGTGCTGCTGCCATCGTTGTCCTCGGCGGCTCAGGATGTTGCCAACGAGAGCTGGGTTCTGGGAAATGTCGACCAGAGCATGAGCGGCACGACGCCCGCCCAGCTGGAAGACGGCGTGATCGCGCTTTATACGGCGGACTACATCCGGCACTGGGATGAACTGCTCAACGATCTCGCTCTGGTGCCGTTCGCCGGTCATTCCGATCTGGTGCAGAGGCTGTATGTGCTGTCCTCTCCGCAGTCCCCCATGCGCGATTTTCTCGTAGGTATTACGCACGAGCTGACGCCCGCGGCTGATGCGCAGGCGGAGCAGAATGGCGATGACAGGAAAAAGCCGGACCCGGAAAAGGCGCGTCTGGCGGGGTTCTTCTCGCAGGCCGGAAAAAACGGTCCGGAAGCTCTGGCGCCGGGGTCGGCGATTGATATGCACTATGCGCCGCTGGTGATCTTCACCGGTCGCACCGGGCAGGCTCCGCCGGTCAATGGCGTGATGCAGATTCTCAACCAGTTCGAAGGAGCGATCGCCCAGCTACCGAACGCGGAAAGCCCGACGCAGATTCTGGAATCGACCCAGAATCCCGTTCAGGCGCTCGAAGCGGAGGCCAGCAGACAGCCCCAGCCCGTCGCCCGCTGGCTTTCGCAGATTGCGACAGGCGGGGCGAGCACGATGGCGGGCGATGCGCGCCGCGCCGCCACGGCAGCCTATACGGAAGGCCAGGGACCGGCGCAGCTCTGTCATGAGGTGGTTGACGGACACTATCCGTTCGATCCTTCCGCCGAGGAAGACGCTCCGTTCGACCAGTTTGTCCGGCTGTTCTCGCCGGGTGGCGCGCTCGACAGCTACTTTACGACGCAGTTGGCGGCTTATGTGGACACGAAAGGGCCGGTCTGGAGAGCCCATCCGATCGGCAATACGGCGCCGCCGGTTTCCGGGGCCGCACTCCAGCAGTTCCAGCAGGCCGCCAGAATCCGGACCCTGCTTTTCCCGGGCAACATGGCAGTTCCCGCCGTTCATCTGCGGATCACGCCGGTCGCGGTGGACAGCCAGTCCACGGCTGTAAACCTGCAGTTCGGCTCGATGGTCGTCGCGTGGAAAGCGGGCACCAACGGCGCGCTCGGACAGGCGCTGGGGGCCTCTGTGACCTGGCCCGGCGATAACATGTCCAACATCTCACTGGATTTTGTGCCTGAGGCAGCCTTTCCACGCCGTATGCAGGGACAGTGGGCCTTCTTCCATCTGCTCGACAGTGGCGTGCTGACACCGACTGGCAAGCCGGATGAGCTGACCGCGACCTTCCGGTCAGGGGACAGGCAGGTAACCTATTCTCTGGAGACATCGACCCCCGAACAGGTTCTGGATCGCAGTCTGTTCGTACATTTCCATTGCCCGGCTCTCAGGTGAGTGAAGGGACAGAGGAAGGATATGGCGGTTATGACAGGACAGTTCGGGTTCTACGGGAAACTTCCTGTCCGGGGTGATTTCGTCAGGCGCGGTCTGTCGGAAAATCTTGTGTCCGGCTGGCATGACTGGATCTGCCGGAACTTCGCCTACGCACGGACAGCCGTGGCGTCGGACTGGCAGAAGGGCTGGCTCGTCGCGCCGATCTGGCGGTTTTCCCTGCCGCCGGGATGTCTTTCGGAGCAGACGGTTTCAGGACTGGTCATGCCGAGCGTGGACAAGGTCGGGCGCTATTTTCCTTTTCTCGTCTGTGTGGAAGACGATGGGGTGATTCCGCAGGATGACGCGGTCTGGGATCAGGTCGAACTGTTCTGCAGGGAAGCTCTCTCCTACGATCAGGAGCCGGAAACGCTCCTCTCCCATATTCAGGCTCTGGAATGCTCCGTCAGGGCTGGGGAGGCCGCAGGGCTATGGTCCACGGAAGGGAATGAATCCATTCCCGGGCAGACGCTTGTCTGTGCTGATCTTCCTGAAGAGGAGGCGTTTGTGAAGCTGTTCTGGGCATGACGGAAACCCTGAAATATTCTGCGTCCACGCATCAGGGAACCGTGCGTGGGGAAAATCAGGACGCCTTTCTGTGTCGGCCCGCATTGCGGATATTCGCGGTCGCGGATGGGGCGGGCGGCCATGATGACGGACGCTGGGCGGCCTGCCGGGTCATTGAGTCCCTCGGCGCGCTCCCGCAGGGGCTGACGCCTCAGGCATTGCTGGTGCATGCGCGCCATCGCCTGACCATGGCTCATGAACAGCTCCGTCTGGAGGCCGCTCGGCGGGGTAGCCGGAAAGGCATGGCCTCAACGGTCGTGGTGTTGATCCTGACAGAGGAATATTTCGCCTGTCTGTGGGTCGGGGATTCAAGGATTTATCTCCTGCGTGACGGAGAGCTTTCGCAGGTGACGAAGGATCATTCCCACGCGCAGGCTCTTGTCGACGCCGGATTGATGCGGACGGAGGACATGGAATTCCATCCGCAGGCCAATGTGGTGACCCGCGCGATCGGCGCAGGCGACACGCCAATCCAGATCGACAAGGTGACGGGGCCGCTGCTGCCGTTCGACCGGTTTCTGCTCTGCTCCGACGGTCTGACGAAAGCTGTGAGTGAGCGGGATATCCTGAGCTGTCTGGAAACAGGGACCAGTTCCGCGGAACTGCTGGTCCAGACAGCACTCCTCCGTCATGCCCGCGATAATGTGACGGCTATTGTCGTCAGCGTCGAGGATGAGGAAGCCTGGTAGCGGCGGCATGGGGAGCGGGCTCATCCGCCCCCGCAAGGGACCGCAGGCCCCCTGGCTCTAGTTTGCCGTAAACGAAAGCTGTTTCCAAAGGCGTCGTCTTTGGCGGGGCGCGGGGCAGCATCCCGTGAATCTTTCCCGGCAGGGGTTCCTGTCCGAACCGGAGCGGGTCATGCAGGTCCGCTGTCTTTTCGCGAAGAAGATTCCGAGCCGATGTAATCAGCTCTCCCTGTATCCCAGTTGCGACAGAATTTCTTGCCGTAACTTCAGAAGAGCGGGATCGTCCCTGCGGCGGTGAAAGGGCGCGTCCACACGGATATCCGACAGGATACGCGAACGGTTCGTGCCGCCCAGAACGATCACGCGCGTCGCCAGAAAGAGCGCCTCATCGACATCGTGCGTGACCATGATCGCGGTGAAATCACGCTCTTTCCATAGTCTGTGCAACTCTGTCTGCATCGTGAGCCGGGTCAGGGCGTCCAGCTTTCCCAGTGGCTCGTCGAGGATAAGCATGCGTGGATGGTTAACCAGCGCGCGTGCGAGCGCCGTACGCTGGGCCATGCCGCCTGAAAGCTGGTGCGGCCACGCTTTTTCAAAACCGTTCAGGCCGACGAGACGGATGGCCTCCTCGACAGCCCGGCTATCCCTCTTTCCGGAAATGTCCTGTGAAAGCGCCACATTCTGGCGCACGGTCCGCCACGGATAGAGCGTCGGGTCCTGAAACATCACGATCCGGTCCGGCCCGGGGCCTGTGACAGGCTGGCCGTCCACTTCAATCCAGCCAGCAGCCGGTTTCTCCAGCCCTGCGATCAGGCGCAGCAGGGTCGATTTGCCACACCCGGACGGTCCGAGAAGGGCGACGAACTCACCTGCCTCCACGTTCAGGTTCATCTCGTGAATGACCGGGCGGTAAGCGCCGTCAATCTGATAGCCGTGCTCGACGCCGCGCACGTGCAGGGCCAGTTCCTCGCCCGGCGCTTTCAGTTGAGCTGTCACCATTTGAGGCCGTCCTTCTGCCAGACAAGCAGTTTGTCCCGCACCCGGAAGAGCAGCGTGATCAGACCCGTGCACATGACCGACATCACCACGAGGACCGCATACATGTTGGGATAGGCGGCCCATCCCTGCGCCCACTGCATGTAGAAGCCAAGGCCCGCCTTCACGCCCAGCATTTCTGCCACCACCAGCATGGCGAACGACGCGCCCAGCCCCATGAACAGACCGACGAAAATCTGTGGCAGGGCGGCAGGCAGCGCCACATGGAAGACAAGAAACCGCTCCTTCGCGCCCATGGTGCGGGCTACGTCATGAAAGGCCGGGTCCACGGCTGAGATGCCGGACCAGGTCAGAACCGCGACAGGAAAGGCGGAGGCCAGCATCATCAGGGCTTCACCGGCGACCCAGCTTGACGGGATCATCACGAAGGCCAGCGGCAGAAGTGCGACCGGGGGAAGGGGGCCGATCATACGCAGGACGGGATGCGCCCAGTAACGGAACCGCAGTGACCGTCCCAGCCCGATTCCCGTGGCAATGCCGATCAGCGAGCCCAGACCGTACCCCACCAGCAGCAGCCCGAGCGAATGAAGCAGCGAGTTTCCAAGGCGCGCCCAGTCCGTGAGAAAAACATCCAGCAGATCCTGCGGCGTGCCGAAGAAAGGGCGGGGCAGCAGGAGCAGTTTGGCCTGCACCACTTCCCATGCGCCCAGTCCCAGCCCGAGCGCTACCGCCCAGGCGGCCCGTTCCCGAAGCAGTTTCAGCGCGGAGCCAGCCAGCAGAGCCACGCCCACCACGGCGAATCCGGCTGCCAGCGCGTCTGTGGCGGGGAAATCATCCGCGTCCGGCCAGCGCCATGTCAGCAGGGCGGCCAGAAGCCAGACCGGGCCTGCAAACCATGCTGTCGGTGACACCCGCGTCGCAGTCTTCAGGCTGGTAACTGCCGTATCCACCCCGAATGTCGCTTCCGCCCCGCTCATGATGCGAACAGATCCTGTGTGACACGCGCGGCGTAACGTGTGGTGTCGAGCGATGGTCGGAACACGCCGACTCCTTTCAGGGCTTCGGCATAACGCACGATCTCGTCACGGAAAGAGCCCGCCAGCGTCTGATGGTGATGTCCCTGAATACGGATCATCTCGGCCAGATCCTTTGCCGAAATCTTGGGGGCGAAAGGCTGGAAGATTGCGCCGGCCTCATCGGGATTGCAGGCCAGCCACGCTCCCGCATCCATGATCGCCCGGGTCACCGCCCGCGCAACATCCGGTTCATCGCGCACAAGACTGCCGCGCAACCCGATGACGCAGCAGGTGGTATGCGCCCATGTGCCGGTCATGTTGCTGTCGATGTCACGCAGGTTGAACTGCTTCTTCTGCACCCAGCTTACAGGGTCGCCATCCGAAATGGCCTGCACCTCACCCCGCTGGAGCGCCAGCGGCAGCAGGTCCGGAGGGAAGGCGCGCCACGAGACATCCGCTTCCGGATCGATCCCGGCTTCTTTCAGACGGATGGCGAAGAAATTACGATCCGGTCCACCGATATCGGTCACGCCGATCGTCTTGCCTTTCAGGTCGGTCAGTGAACGGACCGCGCTGTCGCGTGTCGTCATCAGATACATGCAGCCCGCATGAAGACCGGCCACCAGCTTGACGTCGAAGCCCTGCTGTAACGGCTTGAGCCACCGCAGCGCCATACCGGGCGCGCCATCCGCCTTGCCCGTGGCCAGCGCTTCCAGAAGCTGGTCGGTCGCGCCACCGAAATTGACGTAATCCACTTCGATATTATGGCGTGCGAAAAAGCCTTTTTCCTTCGCTACGGGTACGGCGGCTGTGCAGACCGAATTCTCGTTCCACGCGATCGTCAGCTTGCGTGGCGTGGCCAGCGGCTTGATCGCGCCTGTGATCGCCGCCGCGCATGGCTCCGTATGTCCCGTGGCGTCCTGTGCATAAAGCGGACGGGAGGCGAGGGCAGCCGCGCCCGCGCCGGACAGGATTCCGCCCAGAAGCCGCCTGCGGGAAAAGGAGGAGCCGAATGTCATCAGACTGTGTCCCGAACTTTCAGAGATGCCGTGAGCGGCGCAAAAGGAAGGTGGTGAAAGGCGCGACCGCACCATGCAAGACCGGCGGCGATCGCGTCGCTGATCACGATGTCGCGGACCGCACAGAACAGAACGTCATGCGTTCCGGACGTGCGGATATCTTCGATCACACAGTCCAGCGTCACGGCTGCATCATCGAGAAGTGGTGCGCCGGTTTTGCCGACACGCCAGACAGCAGAGGCGAATTTCTCTTCGGGCGTACGGCGTGAACTGGCGAAAACGCCCGCCACATCATCATGTCCGCGACCAAGAACGCTGATCCCGACCACGCCATTGCGTCGGAACGCTTCGTGAGAACGGTTACTGCGGTTGAGGCAGACGAGCACTGTCGGCGGCGTATCGCTCACGCTTGTCATGGCGGAAACGGTCAGTCCCTGACGTCCGGCTGGACCATCGGTCGCCACCACCGTCACGGGCGCCCCGAGACGGCTCATGGCTTCCCGGAACAGCTCAGCCGGGACGGAAGACTGTCCATCAACCGCAATGCCGTCAGGCTGCATGGGAAGCCTCTCCTTTTTCCAGCCCCAGCGCGGCCAGAACCCGGTCGCTCTCAGTGCGGTCCATCCAGTCGGGAGAGACGTCGGCAAAACGCACGACGCGGCCTGGACCGATGACGATCACGGCAGGCTTGGGAAGCTCCCATGTATTTTCAAGACCGTTCAGTGCTTCGCTCTTTCCGCCCTTTGCGAGCGCGCTCTGCCGGGACGCTTCATCGAACGTGTAGGACAGGCCCAGCGCACGTGTCAGTTTCAGTCCCGTATCGGTGGCGATGGGGAAAGGCAGGTCATGGCGCGTGGCAATTTCGGAGAGAAGCGTCGTCGGCTGGGGAGAGATCGCCAGCAGGGGAATGCCGGACGCTTTCAGCTCAGGCCACAATGTATCGCGATAGTGAGGAAGAGCGATATTACAGGCCGGACAGCCAGCGAAGCGGAAGAACACCAGAACGGCCGGGCCTTTGGCCACCAGGTCGTCCAGCGACACCGTGCTTCCGTCCACGGCGGGCAGCGTGAGCTGTGGCAGCACATCTCCGGCCTTCACGACAGATGCTGTCTTGCCATGATCGCGTATCAGCGCGGTCCGCTGATTGACGTTCACAGCCAGAGCCGCGGGCTCCCACGTGCGCTCGCGCTCTTCCTCCAGTTCCCGGAACTTGGTGCGGAGAGGGGCGGCGGATGCGGATGACGTCATGAGAAACCTCGTTGCAGATATCAGGACAACCCGATCCTGCCGCGAAAACTTCCCTGCCTCATAAAGAGTTCTTGTCATCCGTTCCTTGAACATTATTCAAGCTTCCGCGGCGGCGGCCAGAAGGTCGCCTATATCGTTCGCGGCGTCTCCGAGATGATTACGCCGCACGAGGATGGTCTCGATCTCGGGGACCGCCGGAAGGGCGTCGCTCGTGATCGTGGGCAAGCCTTCAGCGGTGGCGAACCTGCGTGTGCGGCAGCTCACCCCCAGTCCGCCGCGCACTCCGGCCCGCATGGCGGGCAGGTTGGGTGTTTCCAGAACCAGCCGGTAATCACGCCGTTCCTGTGTCAGCGCACGCAGGGCGGCGTCACGAAAACGGCAGGGTGGCTCAAGCAGAACGAGAGGCACTTCGGACAGTTCGGCGATGGCCGGATCGCCGATCCATGTCATGCGGTCCTGTCCGACGACTTTCCATGACGCGCCGGGACGGTCTCCGTGTTGCCCGAGGCACAGCACCAGATCGAGTCTCGAACGGTCGAACATCTCCAGAAGCTCGGCTGATCCGCCGATCTGGATCACAAGGCGGGAGCGGGGATGCGCGAGACGAAACTGTCCCAGCACGTCGGGAAGAAGCGTGTCGGCAAAATCCTGCACCATGCCGACAGTAATGGGTTCCGGCTCCGAATCCTGACCGAGCGTGCGCATGATCCGGTCATTGAGAGCGAGGAGCTGGCGTGCGTAGCCGACCAGTTCCTCGCCGATGGGTGTGAGGATCAGGCGGCGTCCATCGCGACGGAAAAGCTTCTGCTGGAGCACGTCTTCCAGACGCTTCATCTGCAGGCTGAGCGCGGACTGTGTCAGGAAAATCGTCTCGGTCGCCTGCGCCATGGAGCCAGCCTCCACGATCGCCACGAATGACCGCAGAAGCTCGCTCGGAACATTGCGCGCCATACGCTGGGGCAGGGGAGTGTCCAGATGAGCGTCGGTGGGTGGGCCAGAGTTTGGTGGGCCAGAATAAGGCCGGGTGGACTGGGACATGACGGGCTCCGGTCTCGATCTCCGTTTAATGACCGGCTTGGCCATATTACGACAGATGAAGTGTGTATTGAGTATTCCTTGCTTGCTTTTTGTCAATTTTCAAGTGTTAATTTTAAAACAAACTATATTAAATAGTGATTTATGGGAGATGACTATGTCCGTTGAGTTCATTGGCTATATCGGCAGTCGCAATCACTCCGAGATCATCCCGCCGTCAGGCCCGGTCGTTGATCCGAAACATATCGAAACAGCCGCGAAAATTCACGAAAATGGTGGATTCGACCGTGTTCTGGTCGCCTTCCACTCCAATTCTCCGGAAAGCATTCTCATCGCCCAGCATGCGGCGTCCGTTGCGCCGGACCTCGGCCTTCTGATCGCCCATCGTCCCGGTTTCAATGCGCCGACCATCGTCGCGCGTCAGCTCGCCACGCTCGATAATCTCACGCGCGGACGCGTCGCCGTGCATATCATCACTGGCGGTAGTGATTTGGAATTGCAGGCTGACGGCGATCACACGACCAAGGCCCAGCGCTATGCCCGCACCAGCGAATATCTCGATATTGTGCGGAAGGAATGGAGCGAGACCGCGCCGTTCGACTACAAGGGCGCGTTCTACGACGTCCGTGGCGCCAATTCGCTGGTCCACCCCTACAATGAAGAGTCACTCCCCGTTTATTTCGGTGGCTCTTCGGAGGAGGCGATCGAAGTCGCCGGTAAACATGCCGATGTCTACGCCCTGTGGGGTGAAACCTACGAGCAGGTGGCCGAAATCGTCTCACGGGTCCGCGCGGCCGCCGCGAAACATGGCCGCTCACCCCGTTTCTCGTTGTCGCTGCGGCCCATTCTCGCGGAAACGGAAGAAGCCGCATGGGCGCGCGCCGATCGTATTCTTGAAAAAGCACGTGATCTTCAGGGAACGACTGGATTTGTACGTAATGCGGACATTCCCAACGAGGGTTCGCGCCGCCTGCTGGCTGCTGCGGCGCAGGGCAGACGCCTCGACAAGCGGCTCTGGACCGGAATTGCGGAACTGACGGGAGCCAAGGGGAATTCGACTTCGCTCGTCGGCACACCACAGCAGGTTGCCGAAGCGCTCATCGATTATTACCGGCTCGGCATTTCCACGTTCCTGATCCGTGGGTTCGATCCGCTGCTTGATGCGTATGAATATGGTCGCGATCTGATCCCGCTGGTTCGTGAACTGGTGGCTGAAGAGGATAGCCGCCGCCTGACACGCGTAGCTTGAGCCGGTCATGTCCGTCCCGCATGACCGTCCCGTGCTTCTTGATCAGATCGGCGGTCCCATCGCCGCCGTTCTGACCGATTACGCGCAGCAGGTGCGTGTGATCGAGGGTAATCGCGACAACGCTGAGCCCTGGCAGACCGCTGGTGTGGACATTCTGCTGACCGGACCTTCTCCTGCATGGGCGAAGGCGCCGTCATCCCCTCCCGCCTCATGGCGGGAAGGGCCGCGCTGGGTTCAGATTGCGTCAGCCGGAATAGATGGGTTTCCAAAATGGCTGACGGAAGGGCGGATTGTGACCTGCGGGCGTGGCGATGCCGCCACTCCGATTGCGGAATATGTGATCTCTGCTTTGCTTCACCGTGAACGGCAGGTGGATGCGCTGCATCCGGCAACGCCGCAGGAATGGACCGATGCCATCGCTCCTTTCCGGCAGAATCCTGTGACTGGCACCCTGCATGGACGTGCTCTGGGGCTGGCTGGTTATGGCGCGATCGGCCGGGCCATCGCCTCACGGGCCCGCGCGTTCGGCATGCATGTCCGTGTGCTGCGCCGCAGTGCGTGGACGGAAACAGATGAAGGCGTCGAGCCCGTCTCTTCACTCAGAGAACTCTTCCGCCAGTCCGATCATCTGGTTCTCGCCATGCCGCTCACTGCCGAGACGCGGGGCATCGTCAATGATGAACTCCTCAGCCATGCAAAAGCAGGATTGCATCTTGTCAATGTCGCTCGTGGAGCGCTTGTGGATCAGGAGGCGCTGCTGCACGCTCTTGATTCAGGTCGACCGGCCTTCGCCACGCTGGATGTCACCACGCCGGAGCCTCTTCCTGCTGGACATCCGCTCTACACGCATCCCCGTGTCCGGCTGACACCGCATATCAGTTGGGTCGGGCCGGATGTCCGCGCCAATCTCGCGCAGCGTATCCGGACCAACCTCTCCCGTTTCCTCAGGAATGAACCTCTTCTCGACGTAATAGATCCAGAACGTGGTTACTGATCACAGCAGATTTAAGGACCGTGTCCATGAACGCCATTTCTCCCGTCACAGCTCCCAAGGCCCGTACTTTCCGGCTTGAACCCCGTCCACCGGCGGCCTCGCATGAAGAGGAGCGGCTGCATCGCAAACAGCGGCTGGCCGCCACGTTCCGTCTGTTCGGACGTTATGGTTTCGATCAGGGGCTGGCAGGTCATGTTACAGCGCGTGATCCGGAATTTCCTGATCAGTACTGGATCAATCCCCTGGGTGTGCATTTTTCACAGATTCGCACATCCAGTCTGCAACTTGTTGACCATGAGGGGAATATTCTGATTGGAAACCGCCCTATCAACACGGCAGGTTTCACCATTCACTCCGCGCTGCACAGGGCGCGTCCGGACGTGATTGCCGCGGCCCATACCCATTCCACTTACGGTAAGGCCTTTTCAGCTCTGGGTGTCCCTTTGTTGCCGCTGACACAGGATTCCTGCGCCTTTTACGAAGACCATGCCGTTTTCGATCCTTTTTCAGGCGTGGTTCTGGAAGACAGTGAGGGAGATCGTCTGGCCGAGACACTGGGCGATCGGAGCGCGCTTATTCTCCAGAATCATGGTCTGCTGACAGTCGGCCACTCCGTGGAAACAGCCGCATGGCGTTTCATCTCCATGGACAATGCAGCTCATGCCCAGCTCCTCGCACAGGCAGCGGGACCGCTGAAGCCGATTTCTCCTGACATTGCCCGCAAGACGGCCGCGCAGGTCGGCACGGAGCAGGGAGGGTATTTCTCGTTTCAGCCTCTGTGGGACTGGATCGTCGCGCAGGAACCCGACCTTCTCGACTAATGTCCTCACGACAGGAGCGGTTTATGACCACGATTTCTTCTCTTCGTGACTTCATCGTTGATTTCACGAAACTGCACGATGCCGATATTGGCCCGCAGAGACTCCAGACGGAAGGCGCGAAGCTCCTCCACAGGTTGGTTTCCCATGACGGCTGGCTGCCTGACGAGTTCGCTAGGCCCAACCCGGAACGGTACAGCCAGTATCTCCTGCATTGCGATCCGCTGGAGCGTTTTTCAGTCGTCAGCTTTGTCTGGGGACCGGGTCAGAAAACCCCCCTGCACGATCATCGTGTATGGGGTCTGATCGGCATGCTGCGTGGACGTGAGAGCGAAACACAGTACGTGCGCGACGAAACAGGTCACTTCCACGCCACGGAAACCACCTTTCTGGAGCCGGGCGAAGTGGCGACTCTTGCTCCGGGTATCAATGACTATCACCTTGTGGCCAATGCGCTTGAGGCAGAAACGTCGATCTCCATTCATGTCTATGGCGCCAATATAGGCGGCGTATCCCGCGCCACGTATGATCCGGTAACCGGCGCGGAGAAAACCTTCATCTCGGGTTATTCCAGCGAAGAAATTCCCAATCTGTGGGATCGTTCCCGCGAAAGGCAGGCAGCATGAACGCGCTCTCCCCCTCCGACGCCCCGATTGTGGAAACTGCTTCGGAAACCGTTCGTGAACGGCTGCGTGCCGGTGAGGAAATCGCTCTTCTCGATGTCCGGGAAGAAGCGTTCTTTGCGGCAGGGCACCCACTTTTTGCTGTCAACCTTCCGCTGGGGCGGATCGAGGAGCTGGTGACGGGCCTCATCCCACGGCAAAACGTTCCTGTCGTGGTCTATGATAATGGCGAGGGGTTGGTCCGACCGGCTGTCGCGCTGCTCAGGCAACTGGGTTACACGGCAGTCTCGGCTCTGGCTGATGGGCTGGACGGCTGGCGTGCATCCGGAGGTGAACTGTTCATCGACGTGAACGTGCCGTCCAAGGCGTTTGGCGAACTCGTCGAACATGTGCGCCACACTCCCTCCCTTCCGGCGGAAGAGGTACATGCCCGCATCGCGCGTGGTGATGATCTTGTCATCCTCGATGCGCGGCGCTTCGTGGAATACAACACGATGTCCATTCCCGGCGGACGTTCGGTGCCGGGAGCGGAGCTTGCCCTGCGGGTGCGCGATATAGCGCCGTCACCCGATACCACAGTGATCGTGAACTGCGCCGGGCGGACACGGTCGATCATCGGCACGCAGTCTCTGGTCAATGCTGCCATCCCCAACCCTGTTTTTGCGTTGCGCAACGGCACGATCGGCTGGACGCTGGCCGGATTCGGGCTTGATCATGACGCCAGCCGCAAGGCTGTGGACTTCACAGCGGAAAATCACGCGAAAGCCCGCCAGAGAGCACAGGAACTTGCCGAAGAAACCGGTGTGGAGTTCATCACGCCTGCGCAGCTCAGGGAACTGGAAAGCCGGACTGACCATTCACTCTACCGGCTCGACGTGCGCTCGCCGGAAGAATATGAGACCGGGCATCTGGCGGGCTTCCGTTCCGCTCCCGGGGGGCAGCTCGTGCAGGCGACGGATGAGTGGATCGGTGTGCGTCATGGCACGATTGTTCTGACGGATACGGATGGAGTTCGTGCCCGCATGACAGGTCACTGGCTGCGTCAGCTTGGATGGCGTCATGTTTTCGTTCTTGATGACTGGACAGGCCTGAAGCAGGAAAACGGTCCGCAACCTGTTCTCCTGTCGCGTCAACTGGCTGACGTATCCTTGGTCACACCTGCTGCGCTGTTGGCGCAGAATGCGGAATCCAGACCACCTTTGATCCTTGACCTTGCCACCAGCCGGACATTCCGGGCGGGGCATGTTCCCGGTGCTTTCTTCATCATTCCGACGGATCTGGTGACGCATCCTGATCTGCCGACTGAGCGCCAGATCATTCTGACTTCTCCCGATGGTGTCGCAGCAAAGATCGCGGCTCGACGTCTCGTGGAAAACGGGATCGAGGCAACAGTACTGGAAGGAGGGACAGCGGCCTGGACAGCGGCTGGCCATGCTCTTGAGACGGGTCTGTCCAAAGAAAACGCTCTTTCAGAGCCAGTTGATATCTACAAACGGCCTTATGAGGGTACTGATAACGCGCGGGAAGCCATGCAGGCTTATCTCGATTGGGAGTTTGGTCTTGTCGCCCAGCTTGACCGTGACGGTACACACGGTTTTTCAGTGCTGGAAACATAGACCCGCGCTGCTCACGCGGATTGAGAGAGGAGAAGCAGGTGTCTGCTTCTCCTTTTCTGTTTGTGGGGTTTGATTTTTGTGCAAGTGGTCGATTTTCTGGAAATGGAAAATCTCCCGATAAAATGACGATTACGATAAATAAAGTTCTGGTTTGTTAAGAAACCACCAAATGTTTTGGATACGCTGAAACATCAGAGGCGCGTGGTTTCTATACGCCTCTGATGTTTTTTCATGCCTTACAATGTAAAGCGTGCAGTGACGTAAATCGTGCGTGGGTCTGTGTAATATCCTGAATAATAGATCGGAAGACCCTTGCCTTGCGTAAAGCTGGTCCCTTGCAGATACCGTCGATCCAGCAGGTTGCGTCCCTGCACCTGTAGCTGCCAGCGTTTGTCGGGACTGGTCCAGCTCATCATGGCGTTGACGTAGGTCTGAGCCGGAATTCGGTCCTGCCGGTTGGCCAGAGAAGTCGTGTGCAGGTTGGTCTGAAATGAGACATCTGCGCCGATTATGAATGTACCCGGTAAAGACACAGGAATATGATAGGTCAGGGAGCCCGCATTCTGAAAACGGGGTGACCAGGGCAGGGGGGCTCCAGCATAAGGCGTCGTATT
The DNA here is from genome assembly GCF_022483985.1 of Acetobacter sp. Lineage (NCBI taxonomy): Bacteria > Pseudomonadati > Pseudomonadota > Alphaproteobacteria > Acetobacterales > Acetobacteraceae > Acetobacter > Acetobacter sp. Next base: position 441,215 of record NZ_JAKVME010000003.1, read on the forward strand.
GTAAAGGCTGCCATCCGCCAGAGCGATCTGGGTGGCATTTCCTTTGAATTTGTCCAGTGATGAATAAAGATAGGAAGCTGTGTAGTGCAGGTCGAGATCTTTTGTGATCTTGACGAATGTTTCGATCTCGGCGCCTACGGAGTGACCTTTTCCCGCGTTGAACCGACGACTCAACCCTGAGGAAGGATCAAGCGTTGTCAACTGGATATCATCAAACTGATTCCAGAATAGGGCGCCATTAAAGCGTACACGTCCGGGTAGTGGGTCGGTTTTAACCCCGACCTCGTAAGTTGTGACAATTTCGGGTTTGTAGGGGATGGATGCCTGAAGGCTTCCTGTCGCGCCGGCTGACTGCGCCCGGAAATCGTAACCTGCCGATTTGCCGCCCTGCGAGATGGAAGCATATGTCATCAGGTTCGGACGCGCCTGCCAGGTGATCGCACCTTTGGGCAGGAGCTGTGTCCAGCTCTTGTTGCCGGAAGCAGTCCACGCGATCCCGCCCTGCGGAGAAGAGGACAGGAGTGTCGCAAGCTGGTTGGCCACTGTAGTAATATGATTGCCGCCAGCCAGATAACTCAGCGTTTCAGAATTCGAATGATTCTCCCAGTTGAACCGCAATCCTGCTGTCAGCGTCACGGTCGGGCTCAGATGATAGTGCGCCTCTCCATACACGGCCCAGTTGCGATTGAGCTGGTCGATGACTGCATTGACCGGCATATAGCGGATGTCGGCCGGATTGTTCGTCAGTGTGCCATAAGAGTTGTTGGCATTGCGGTTTGTAAACCAGTCTTCATAAAGGAAATAGGCGCCGACATTGAAGTCGAGTCGGCCGTAATCACCATGCAGGCGCAGTTCTTCCGAATACATCCTGTCCTTGTAGGAGAGTTGCTGTGATCCACGGGAGTAGACATCGCCGTAATTGTCATACATGCCCTTGTCGTCGTACCCACGGATACCGGTGATCGAAAACAGGGTCAGGCGTGGTGAAATAGTATAACGCACATTGCCGGTGAATCCGGCCTGTACATAGCTGTTTTTCGGAAAGGCTGGGTTGTAGTTGCCATATTTGTAGTAATTCAAAAGATTGCCGACACCACGGTTGGTACTGCCATCCACTGTGCCGTCGAACGCAAGCGTGATGTCCCAGTCTTCATTCGGCGTGAAACGAAGTTTGCCGCGTGCCTGCGTGTAGTCGATGTTATTGGTGTTTTTGTCGGCAGCGTAGTTATGGTCGATACCGTCACGGGCATGATGATCGAAGGCTATACTGCCATAGACCTTGTCTTTAAGGATCGCGCCGCTCGCGGCCACCCCGACCTGCCATTCGTTATAGGTGCCGTAGCCAGTCTGGACGACGACACGCCTTTTGTTGGTTGGCACGATGGTATTGATATGTACCGCTCCACCCTCGGACTGATGGCCAATAGACGTGACAGGTCCCCGATCAATCTGGATGTTTTCGACATCCAGAAGTTCCTGCATGTTGCCCATGTTACGTGGCAGGTAGACCCCATCAATATAGGTGCCGACGGAAGGCTCACCCTGTGGATCGATTTCACCAATGCCACGAATGAAGTAGTTTATGACTGAATAGCCGGGCATATTGTTGGGGATATAGAGATTGGGCGTCAGACGTGCGAGCTGTTTCGTGCTCTGCACGCCCAGACGATCAAGACGCTCAGCAGACATCAGTGTCGCGGAAGAGGGGGTTTTCTGAAGGATGGCGTCCTTGCGGGCTGTAAGGCTTTTGCCTGTAACACTTACCGTTTCAGGCTGGTTTGATGCCTGCACGGCATGTGGTGTCTTGTTCCGACGCGATATCTGTCCCGATTTGATATTGCCGTTTGATGTGGCTGCGTGCCGGATCTTTGCCGGTGCCGCGAAAACATCCTGTGCTGATCCGAAAAAAAGCGTTGCGCAGCATGTGGTCTGTAGCAGAACAAGATTGCGGAAACGTCTGTTTCCAGAAAATTCTGTCGAATCAACGCCATGACGAGAATGCATTGCGGCCTCGGTCTCACTTTCAGGAGAAGAAAATGTGAAGAATATTTTACTTCTTTCGCTCATCGTGCATGTTTGCCAAAGGCTTTTCTTCTGTCCATCAACTAATCTCAAAGAGAGAATTGACCACGACTTTTTTGTTCGTGATTAACAATAATCATTAAATTACGAAGAGTTTTTTATGATTTTATTCTGGTCATTCATGGAAGAATGGATGCAAATTGATCAATCGCTTTGAGTGGGCGCACATGGCATCTTTCCCCCAAAACCTTTCGCGTCGTCGTTTCAATCTTGGAGGGCTTTCTGCTCTCTGCAGTACACCGTTTTTGATGCCACGTAGTCTTCATGCGGAAGAGCTTTCATCCGTTACATTGCGTGTCGCAAGTTTTCGGGGTATGGATTCCACACTCCTTCCAGCAACGGGGCTTGCCGATTTCCCTTACAAGGTAGAGTTCAGCGAGTTCAATTCAGGAAACCTCATTGCACAGGCGATCAATGCGGATGCAGTTGATCTGGGAGAGTGGAGCGAGATTCCTCTGGCTTTCATTGCCGCGTCGGGAGCGCGTGTAAAAGTGGTTGCTGCCGTTGATGGTCCGACAACCAATCAGGCTGTCATTGTACCGGCAAACTCTCCTGCCCGATCGTTCGTTGACCTGAAAAATCGTAAAATTGGTTATATCCGTTCGACAACCGCCCATTATTTCCTGATCCGGATGCTTGCGAAAGTGGGCCTCACTCTTGCCGATATTACGCCTGTTCCTCTGGGAATGAGTCAGGGTCTTGCGGCGTTGAAATCGGGCAGTATCGATGCCTGGGCAACCTATGGCTATGTGATTCCCATGCTTGTGGGAGATGGAGCCGCACGTATCCTCGAAAGTGCCGAGAATATCCTGTCTGGCCACTACTTCATCGGAGCTAATCCTGTCCGGCTTCCCGATCCTGCCTTTCGGCTGGCTGCTGCGGATTATCTCAATCGTCTTGGAAAAGCCTATGCTCTTCTGACACAGAACAAGGAAAAATGGGCAAAAGTCATTTCTCCAGTTATCCAGATTCCGGAAGATATCGTGCTGAGCGATCTCAAGGCCCAGAATCATCCTTATCATATGCGACCATGGACAGAAACTGACATCCAGAGTGCTCAGGCTGTTGTCGATACCTTTATCGAGCAGCGTATTATTGTTACACGCCCTGATCTGAAATCTGTTTTTTCAAATGATCTGGCGCCGCTTCTTAAAGGATAGAACTGGCAGCATGAAGCGGGGTTGCCGTCGGCCGGAATTGGACCAAAGCTGAGCAGATGAAAAGATACGCTCGGGGAGCATCTGAACAAGGTGTAACCCTCGTTGTCGTGAGAAAAATTGGGCGATGATATTTGTCTGGAGCGTTGAAGCCTTTCAAATTAGGAGGCCGCTATGATCCTGCACACGATAAAGGACTCGTATTTGGTGCGCTTGAAATATTTTTTCTGATAGGTAGACGAAAATTTGATGATGGGACCAGTAATCGTTTCAGTCTGTCAGGATGAAACAATCATTCGAATAACTGGGACATCTACCTCATGAGAATTGAAACTGAATTAGGAGTTCTCTCAGTCTTTTGCCTCCTCTTTTCCCCAATGTCTCCCCGATTGGGTTGGAGACGAAATAAAGCGCATAATACTCTCTGGAAATTTCTGCCTTGAGTTTGTTCTATTCATCAACTCCAAGATGTTTCAGAAGTGTGGAGCGTAAATGCACAAAGGCGGGATCGTAATGACGTCTTGGACGAGGAATCGAAATGGGCAGTTCGGCCCGGATACGTCCCTTTTCAAGGACGACAGCCCGGTCAGCCAGTAACAGGGCTTCATCCACATCGTGCGTTACCAGCAGCACAGCGCTTTTGTGATGTTGCCAAAGTGCCGAGACCAGATCCTGCATGTGCAGACGTGTCAGCGCATCCAATGCGGCAAACGGTTCGTCCAGCATCAGGAATTTTGGTTCCCGGATGAGTGCGCGCGCCAGCGCGGCGCGCTGGGCTTCTCCTCCGGACAAAGTCAGTGGCCACGCATCCGTGCGATGACTCAGCCCAACTTCTTCCAGAACCGTGCTCGCGTCAGAGCGTGTTGCACCGACCTTTCCCAGCATCACGTTCTGCCAGACTTTTTTCCATGGAAGGAGACGGTTCTCCTGAAATACGACCGCTGATTCGTGAGGAGATGAAATCTGTCCCTCCGTGACGGGGTCGAGTCCGGAGAGTGCGCGCAGCAATGTCGATTTGCCTGAACCGCTACGACCCAGCAAGGCGACGAACTCGCCCTGGGCGATGTCCAGATTTAATTGATCTAGAACAGGAAAGCTATTTCCGAAACGACGGGTCAGGCCGCGCACGCTGACTGCCGGCTGGAGGTTGCTGCCGACTGCCGCAAGAGGAGAGATGGAATTCATCCTATGAACCCGTTTGCTGGATGTGAAGCGGACGCCAGACCAGTGCGCGGTGTTCCAGTATCCGCACGCACTGATCTGAGATCAGTCCGAGAAGACCATAGATGGCGAGGCCTACGAATATGATGTCGGTGCGGAGGAAATCCTGAGCATCCATCATCATGTGTCCGATCCCGCTGTCCGCGTTCACCTGCTCGGCCACCACAAGCATCAGCCATGAAATACCGACAGCAAACCGGACGCCGACCAGCAGATCAGGCAACGCGCCCGGCAGAATCACTTCGCGGATTGTCTGGCTGCGTGACAGGCGCAGGGTGCGTGTCATTTCCAGAAGCTTGGGGTCGATCGACCGGATGCCTTTGTGAAGGTTGAGGTAGATCGGGAATGTGGACCCCAGTGCGACCAGAAGAATTTTTGGCGTTTCGCCGATACCGAACCAGAGAATGAAGAGGGGGACGAGCGCCAGAACCGGCAGGGTGCGGAAGATCTGGAGCGGCGCGTCGACGATGTTTTCACCAAGGCGGGACAGACCGGAAATCAGAGCAAGGCTTATTCCTGTCACAAGGGCGAGTGAAAGACCGGCAAAAGCGCGAAGAAGCGATACCCCCATATTGGTCGAGAGCGTGCCGTCCTGCACGAGTCCCCAGCCCGTTCCCAGTATCTGTGCGGGAGAGGCGACCAGCCTGGTGGAAAGCAATCCCGTGGAGCAGGCTGCCTGCCAGCAGAGAAGCATGAGAAGAGGAGAAAGGTAGCGGGTGAAATGCCTGTAGGGCAGTTTGCCGAGCCATTCCCGCCGCAGAGGAGAGCCTATGGCGATGGAAGGAATCGCCGGTCGGGATAGGGAAGAAGTGCTTCTGTGCTGGATTGCGCCTGACATGGTCTGGTGACTCCACGCTGTCGTTATGTTCAGTGAAGGCACTCTCCCATATTTGCGCTTTTATATAAGTTGAATTATTTTCATATCACGCATTTATGTGAATTGTTTGAATTTCGCGCCATAAAGTGGTGGTTTTTTGAGATGAAGAAGACAGCTCCATGGCGCCGGTTCAAGGCGTTCCGTTTTCACTCCCTGTCGTTTGTTCTGACGCTGGTCATAGCCGCTTACTCTGCCGTCCCCGCCCGGGCGGAGGATGAACTGATCGTCGCGGACCAGAAGGGACAGCAGAAAGCGCTTATGCAGGCGGCGGGGGTGGACAGGGACCTCTCCTATCATATCCGCTGGGTGGAGTTTGAGGCTGCGGCGCCGCTGCTTCAGGCCCTTGGAGCCGGAGCCGTGGATACGGGCATCGCAGGAGATGGTCCCTTCATCTTTGCGTGGGGAGCGGGGTTGCCCATCCGGGCAGCGTGGCTGATTCCTCCCCGTGGCGGCGGCAAGGCGACCGCCGTTGTCGCGCCTGAGGGATCGCCCATTACCAGCGCGGCACAATTGTCAGGCAAAAGGATCGCCACTGGGCGTGGCTCCATCGGCCACCTTCTGCTGCTGCGTCTGCTTGCTACAGGAGCCATTCCGGCACCCGCGCCGAAAATTGTTTTTCTTCTCCCCGCGCAGGCCAAGGCGGCTCTCGATACCGGCCGTGTAGACGCATGGTCCACATGGGAGCCTTATGTCTCTCTTGCTGTCGTCGCCGGACATGGACATGTCGTGACCGATGCCGCCGATCTGATGCCGAACAACAGTTTCTTTGTGGCCAGCACGGATGCGCTTGCAAACAAGCGTGCGCATCTGACGGATTTTTATCGACGTATGACGGCGGCTTACGGGTGGGGCGCCCGGCATCAGGCGGAGTATGCCCACATACTGGCCCGACAGACCGGAATTCCCGACGATGTGGCCGTCTCTGTCGCCGAAAAACTTATTGCCACTCCGGCCCCTGTGACATCTGATACCGTCAGGTCCGAAGCCTCCGTTGTCGCCACTTACCGGTCCGCAGGCTTTGTTGTGCGGTCGGACGCCTTCGATGAAGCCTTTGAGAAAAACCTGACATCACCCTGACGAAAATGGATAGTTTGATCATGGACGGATCGCGGATTATCGAACCCATCCTTACTGAAGTCGAAGTGCCGGACGCGCTGGTAAAGCGCTTCGCTGAACGGGCAGCCGATCATGACAGGCGTGGTGAAATCGGATTCGATAATCTGGAGGATCTGCGCGGGGCTGGATTGCTGGCTCTCGCTGTGCCTCGCAGCAAGGGCGGCGGCGGAATCACCCTGCGTCAGATTGAGCAGGTCGTCGCGCGTGTGGCAGAGGGAGACCCGTCAACGGCTCTGATTCTTGCCATGCAGTATCTTCAGACTTTGGGGATCGTCGCATCGAGAACATGGCCCGGGGATGTGCGGGATGAAGTGCTTGATTCCATCGTCCGCTCCGGGGCGCTGCTCAATGCTCTGCGTGTCGAGCCCGAGCTTGGCACACCGGCACGCGGCGGTGTTCCGGCGACACGCGTGCGACAGGAAGGAGGGCGCTGGCTGCTTTCGGGTCGTAAAATCTTTTCGACAGGTTCATCGGCACTGCATTGGGGCGTCGTCTGGGGCGCGACGGAGGGCGAAACACCCCGTATCGGACAGATTCTGGTGCCGCTCGACTCTCCCGGTGTTCGGATTGAAAAGAGCTGGCATCAGTTGGGAATGAGAGCGACCGGCAGCGACACCATCATCTTTGAGGATGTCGAGATTCCGGAACGGTATCTCATCAATTTCCATGATGGTGGCAGCAATCCGGAAACACCGATCCTCGCTACGGCGCATACGGCTGTCGTGGCGGGTCTTTATGATGCGGTGGCGCGTTCGGCACGGGACTGGCTGATTGGCTTTCTGAACGGGCGGGTACCGACCGCGCTGGGTCGTCCCCTTTCGACGCTTCCTCGTTTTCACAGCGTTCTGGGTGAGATCGACGGACTTCTTCTCAGCAATGAGGCCCTGCTGGAAAGCGCATTTTCAAAAATTGAGGCTGAAACCATTACTCCGGTGGAAGCAGGACAGATCAAGCGTCTCGTGACCGAAAACGCCATTGCTGCTGTTGCGCGGGCCGTAGAAGTGACAGGTAATCCGGGCCTGAGTCAGGATAATCCTCTGGAGCGGCATTACCGGAATGTCCTGTGTGGCCGTATTCATACACCGCAGGCTGATGCGGTTCTTGAGGCGGCCGGACGGTCGGCTTTCGAAGTTGCTGGCAACGGATAAATCCGAAACAGGCGAAAAGCCCGGTATGGACCGAATAATGGTGTGATTTACATCAGCAGGAGACAGTCATGCGGATTTCCTCATCATTCGCTTCCGGAAGATTTCTGCCGCAGCCGGTTTCATGGCTGGAGGACGAAGTGGAGGACCGGCTGAAAACTCTTATCCTGCGTCTGACGATGTTTGATGTGCTGATTGTGCCTGGTCTGGATGGATCGGGAGAAAGGCACTGGCAGTCATTGTGGAAAAATTTTCTGATCCATAAAGGGATTTCTGTTTACACAGTGAAACAGGCTGACTGGACCAGTCCAGATCTGGGAACATGGAGAAAGACGTTGGTGTCTTCGGTTCAGCGATGCACGCGACCAGTGCTTGTTGTTGCGCATAGTCTGGGCGCGTTGCTGACTGTTCATTGTGCGGAACTGAATGTTGCGGGCGCGTTACTGGTCGCGCCTGCGGATGCAGAGGAAGCGCGGGCATCGGATCGAATGCGGGTGAGAGATTTTGCGCCTTTGCCGCAAGACGCTGTGCGGTTTCCATCTGTCTTGGTGACGAGCGACAATGATGAGTGGCTTTCTCCCGCGCGTGCCCGGTTTATGGCGGATTGCTGGGGAGCGGAGCTGTTTCCCGCGGGCCGGGTCGGTCATATTGGAAATCGGGAAAATCTTGGGATATGGAGGGAAGGGTTTGGCGCTCTGGAGAAGCTGCTCGACCGGATTGACAATGAGCGTCTGCCGCCAGAGACGCACGAAGTCTGAGGAAGCGGCGATCTTCCGATGATCGCCGCTCAGCCGGTCAGGATGCTGGTGCGGAAGGGATGAAACGACCTTCAGACGCCAGAGTATCAAGAGGAAGGCGCGGTGAGGGCTTTTCCCGTTCCTGCAGATTTTCCGGAAGCTGGCTGGTGGAGCCACGATGCCCGATCACGAGGGCCGCGTGCACGACATGATCGGCAGGCAATTCCAGGCCGGCATGAGCCAGTTCCTTGTCGAAGCCGCTGACCGGATGCGTGTGCCATCCGTTCTGATTGGCTTGCAACTGGATCAGGACGCTGGCGGCTCCTGCATCGAAGGCGTGCGATGGCGCTTCAACGGGTTCGCCTGTGCGGGCGCTGTCGGTGACGGTGCGTGAAGCGATATAGACGATCGCGGAGGCGTTCTCGGCCCATCCACGGTTGAAGGGGATCAGCCAGGAGAGGAACCGCTCCCAGCTTGGTGTGTTGCGGCAGGCGTAAATGAAACGCCAGGGCTGGGCATTGTAGGCGGAAGGCGCCCAACGGCCCGCATCAAGAAGGTTGAGCAGGCCTTCCTGTGTAATTTCGTCAGGCGTGAAGGCTCGGGGCGACCAACGATTGAGAATGAAGGGGGCCACCTGTGAACCGGCTTCACGGTCCGGGAATGAAGTCATCGTCTGTAAAACTCCGAAAGGATTGTGATTTGAAGGTACCTCGACGGTCTTCCTATATTGCTTCTGGTTGCGCGGAGACAATCAGCAGGGCAGCAGCATGGTGCAGGAGAGCAAGAAATGAAAATGAATAATTCTGAAGAATCTTATGGAAGTCAGGAAGGAATTGAAAACGACCGATCATAAAAATCAGCTACAGTGATCCTGGATGGAATGACACCGGCAGTCTGATAGAGATCGGCTACTTTCTGATGAATGGCAACGGCTTCGTCCGTAACGGAAGGCAGGGCGGTCATTACCATGCGGGAAGATGTCACACGGGCAATATCCAGTGGCGTGCCGGTATCCCGCGAAAAGGCAAGGGCGCGTTCTTCCAGATGGGTAGCGCCCCATGCGAGAGCTTTTCCAACGCGTGACATGAAATCCGTCAGTTCGGGCCGTTTTTTGGCGATGGCCGCCTCGCTGGCGATACCGCATTCGACCTCATCAACCAGACCATGAGCGGTCAGCAGAATACGGGCATGGTCTTCAAGTTCAGCCGTTGCAGCATAAGGATCCCAGATCGCCCATGCGTCTATGGATCCGCTGGCGAGTGCCATTCTCGCATTTGCAGCAGCCAAGGGTACCGGTACAATCTGGCCCGTATCAAGACCTTCCCTTTTCAGGGCCGCCAGAATTAGAAGATGACCCGGTGATCCTTTTACAAATGCGACACGACAACCGATCAGATCCCGCATGGTGCGAATATTACTTTTTCCGGGAACCAGCAGCGCATTGGATTTTCCATCCACATGCCACGCCGAAATTGCCTTGAGCGAACTGCCTGTCGCAAAAGTGAAGGTAGCAGTTGCGTCTCCGACATAACCAAAATCAAGCGCTCCTGAAGCAATCGCGGCGATCAGGGGAGCACCCACGGGAAAGGACGCCCATTGGATGCGGTAAGGTAACTGTTCGAGCTGTCCGGAAGCTTTCAGAAGAGAACGTATGCCTCCTTTCTGATCTCCGACAAAGAGTGTGACGCCGCCACTTCCGTCCTCGGGGCCGGATAATCCGGATGCCGCCTGGAGTGGCGAGGGCAACAGCGGGAGGAAAGACGCACCGAGTATTGCGCGGCGGGAGAGAAAAATCTTCATACTGATGGCCTCTCTCAAAAGATTCTTAGATCATTTCAGGTTTTCTTTTCAGATTCCTTGTCATTGGATTGCTGAAGTGCATAGCGTGCGGATGAAATCATCACCCCTTCCCGCAACAGGCCACCCAGTTGCCAGAAATTTTTCAGAGGATCTTTTTCATGGGCATCCCAGCCATAGTCTTTGCGGATATTTCCCAGAGGATCATTTTTCAATTCTGAACGGGGAACATCGACCGCAACGTAAATGGCGTCTTCAGGACAATAAAGTTCACAGAGAAAGCAGGTCTGACACTGATCCGGTCGTGCGATAACAGGGAGTTGACCGTTTTTTGCCATGTCGAGAACATGGTCTGGACAGGCTACGACACACGCATTGCAGTTGTTGCAACGCTCAGAAATAATTTCCGCAATCATGATATGACCTCAGTGCTGCGAGTCTTTTCCAGATACGGAGTGAGTCTATCCAGACCTCCTGTGATGATCCGGCTCTGATATTCGGGATTCTGCTGGGAATAGTCTTCCCGTACATGCATGCCACGGCTCTCCTTTCGCGCCAGAGCGGATGCATTGCACCATCTGGCGGTTGCAACCATGGCAGCGGTCTCTCTTGCTGAAACGGCTTCCAGTCCTTCACCGCGCAGGCTGGTCCGCATTTCTGACCACGTTGCGTCCAGTAAGGAGGCTGAAGAGTTCAACTTGCTTTCACTTCTCCACAGGGCCCTGTCCAGATCGAGTATTTCTTTTTGTGTGACCTGTATTGCGGCTTTTCTGTCAACAGTCCTGACTGTGCCGGACGGACGTAATCCGGCACTGCCAAGCGGTTTCAGTTTTTCGTTCTGATCCGGTATTTTTCGGTATTTTTTGGCTTCATGAGCAGCTCCCCTGCCTGAAAGCACACCGGAAGACAGAGCCCATGCGGCATTCTGTGCGCCTCCGCCACTGGTGGCGCCCGCGATATGTTCGCGTGTTGCCGCATCGCCCGCCGCAAACAGACCCGGTACAGAGGTGGCGCAGACGTCATCGATAATCCGGAGACCACCGATTCCCCGGATAGTGCCTTCTCCAAACAGCTTTACTTCAAACCGATCCTTGAACATATCGAGGCCGCGCCGCTCAAAAGCAGCGACTGTTGCTGGCTGAATCTCCCTGATGACCGCAGGCAGTCCGACAGGTGCTTCGTGAAGGTCGGCATAAACCGGTCCGGCCCGGAAGGCATCGGCCAATTTACAGAGATAGTCACGGGGTTTATCCCAGCCGGGTATGGACAGAAGCTGTCCTTCCGCATCGAAATATCGCGCTCCCGTATAAGGCAGGGTGCGTGTACTCAGCCAGGCAGGAGAGATGGAGTAGGAAACACAGAATTCCATTCCGGAAAGCTCTGCTCCAGCCTCGACGCCCATGAGATAGCCGTCACCTGTGTTGTTATGACTGCCCAGCAGGCCCGATCGAAAGGCGCAACCGCCTGTCGCCATTACGACTGCACCGGTTCTGGCGCTCCATGGTCGGTCATTCAGCCGGTCATAACCCGCCACTCCGCCGATCGAGCCATCCTGCCGCGCCAGAAGCTCCAGAACAGGGTGCTGATCAAGAATGGTGACGCCTAGCTGTACAGCATACTGCCGCAAGGCGCGTAGATATTCCGGGCCCCTCAGACCGGAGCGAAACGTGCCACCCTTGCCGTCTCCGGAGAAAGGATACCACGGGGCGATTTCAGGAATGGACTGCCATGTTATGTCAATGATGCGTTCCATCCAGACAGGGTCAGCCAACCCAAAAGCACTTTCCAGTCGACGTTCTACTGCTGACCTGCGTAGATCCGGTTCCGGTGGTACCCACCAGTGATTCGGACCGGCTGGTGCGGTGACGCCGCTGGTTCCCATAAAGCCCTTATCCGCGATGACGACACGGGCGCCTGTTTTCGCGGCCGAAATGGCGGCCCATCCCGCCGCCATCCCGCCACCGATAACCAGAACATCTGTAATGATTTTGTTCATGATGCCGACCTGTTCAGGAAATTCAAAAAATATATTTACTTGTCGAGAGAGATTGTTTTCGGATTTTTTCTGGAAGCACTGTTATCTCACCGCAGGTTGCCCAGTGTCGTTGATCACCCAGATTTCGGGCTCTTCCCCTGAAGGTCATATGATGTCTGCTGAAAGGCACGATGTTTTCCTATAAACCGGCCGTTCAGATGAACATGGGCAGGAGAGAGTGGGAGGAATGCCAGTTCCTCTGTGTCAGAGTCCCAGATGATGACGGAGAGTTTTTCCGTTGTAATTCCGGCGAAATGCCCCTCGACGTTGAAGTTCGGGCACCACAGCGTCAAAGAACAGATCGTCTGAAGCTGGGCAGTTGGGGGGAATGATCGTAAAACCGTCTACTCCCGTCTCATCGATCCACGACATCATCTGATCGGCTACAGTAGCCGGAGAGCCGACAAAGGAAGGGAATGATAGATCCCGGGCATAGGAGCGCGCGGTCTGCTCCAGTGTCAGTCCTCGCGCTCTTGCATCTGCGATCAAGGGTAGGAAACGACCGCGGCTGCCCCGGATTTCAGAATCGAGATCTGGAATCAATTCATTGGCGGAATACCGAGAAAGATCATGATTCATGCTGCCGGACATGAAAGTCAGGCCTGCAAGAGGGTGGATGAGCGCATCCAGCTCCGCCTGAAATTCTCCAGCTAGGGAGTCTGTTTCCGCAACTACAGGGATACATCCGGGAAGGATACGGACCTTGCTGGGATCGCGACCTGCCGACGCTGTTTTCTGACGGAAACCAGAAACAAAATCGCGTGCTCTGGCAACGGTCGTCAGAACCGGAAAAATGACTTCTGCATACCGGGCTGCGATATCCGAAAAGCGTTCGGAAACACCGGCCTGAATAAGGACAGGAGGGGATTCCTGATAGGGAGGGATATTGAGAGGGCCTTCTATCTGAAAATGCCGCCCCTCATGGTTAATCGGTCTGATATGGTCCGTGAGCGCGTAGAGACCCCGTTCCCGGTCCCGCACAATGGCATCGGGTTGCCAGCTCCGCCAGAGTGACTGCACCACATCGATGAATTCTGCGGCCCGATCATAGCGTTCGGCGTGTCCAAGATGATTTTTGCGACTGAAGTTCCGGGCTTCCCCATCACTGACCGAGGTGACGGCATTCCAGCCCACCCTCCCGTGACTGTAATGATTGATCGCACCCAGCATACGGGCGACGTGGTAGGGTTCTGTGTAGGTCGTGGAAATCGTTCCGGCGAGGCCGATTCTTTCCGTCAGGACAGAGAGTGCGGAAAGTAATGTCAGAGGTTCTGGTGAACCGATGGCGCGACTGGTCACTGTTGCTTCGGTGGAACCACCATAACTGCTGTCGATTGCCAGCTTGTCCGCAACAAAAACCATGTCGAGAGCTGCGCGCTCCGCCTTGCGGGCAAGGGAAGCATAGGCCCTGACATCCATAGGATCAGCGTCCGAGGATGTAGCATGTCGCCAACCTCCAAGATGCAGGCCGGACAGGGTCAGAAAGAGGGCCAGATGCACAGGAACGCCTCGCGACGGAATGGGTCCAAATTTCTACTCAGAGAACCTTCCTATTCATAACGAGTTTTTCTTTTCTCTTACTCAATGTCCTGCAATCAATGGTGATTGTTTTGAATGCGATATTCGTCAATTTAATATTTCTCGTTATCGGCAGATGAAATCCAACGCCAATGTCACGTTCCTATCCTTCAGGGGGAGTGTCATGAGCTCTATCAGACAGCGACAGCTCAGGTTTGGTGCGATTCTTGCCGGGGTCGGCACGGATTTCAGCCAGTGGCGGAATCCGGAATTGCCTTCAAATGCCAGCATCGATATTGATTGGTACATCCACAATGCACGACTGGCGGAAGAGGCCAAGTTCGATCTGGTCTTCATTGTCGACAGTCCATTTATTACACGGGATACTGCGCCACACTTCCTCAATCGTCTGGAGCCGCTGACTTTATTGTCAGCTCTTGCGGTTTCCACATCGCGTATTGGTTTGGTGGGAACGCTTACCACCACGTACTGGGAACCTTACAATGTCGCACGTCTGTTCGGTTCACTCGACCATATCAGCAAAGGACGTGCTGGCTGGAATGTGGTGACCACCGGGCTTGAAGGAGCATCACGCAATTATGGTCAGGACAAGCACCTTGATCATGCTCTGCGTTACAGGCGGGCAGAAGAATTTGTCGATGTAGTGAAGGGGCTCTGGGATAGCTATGAGGACAATGCCTTTCCCTATGACAAGGAAAACGACGTTTTTCTTGATAAGTCAAAGCAGCACGCCCTCAATCACAAAGGCGAATTCCTGTCTGTTGCAGGACCTCTGGCGCTGAGTCGTTCGTCGCAGGGGCATCCTGTCATTTTTCAGGCTGGCGACAGCAACGCAGGTCGACAACTGGGAGCGCAGATTGCGGACGGCACTTTTGCAGCGGTAGAGGATTTCGATTCCGCTCTTGAATATTACAAGGATCTCAAAGGGAGGGCGAAAGCGCTGGGCCGTGACCCTGATTCCATTCACGTTCTGCCCGGCATTGCTCCGATCATTGCCGAAACAGATGAAAAGGCCCGAGAGATCGCGATTGAGCGGGAAGGCTTGCTGGACATAGAGAAAAAGCTTGTCGCTCTTGGTCGGGCCTTCAATTATCATGATTTCCGGCAATATCCGCTCGATGAACCTTTTCCGGATGTCAGTAATCTGACCCTGAATAGTTACAAAGGTCACGCAGAGCGTATTCTGCGGGGAGTGGCGGCTGATAATCTGACATTGAGACAGGCGGCGGAGCGTTATGGAGGCTGGCGTCTCAACTTTGTTGGATCACCGGAAACCGTGGCCAATGAGATTGAACGCTGGTTTGTGGGTGGGGCAGCGGATGGCTTCAACGTACGCGTCACCAATCCTGGGGATTTCAAAGCTTTTCGTGAGCATGTCATTCCGATCCTGCAGAAAAGAGGCCTGTTCCGGACTGAATATGAAGGTGCAACACTGAGAGATCATCTCGGTCTTTCAATTCCCGAAAACAGATGGACAGCAGAGAAACGTGAAGGTCTTTCGCGTGCTGATGCCGCCTGATCACACTCTGTTTTGAAAAATGGTAAAATGACACAGAAACGTAAGATCAAACTTGGCTTCATTCTGCATGGCGTCGGACGCACATGGGATGACTGGCGCCATCCGGAACGGGATGTGCGAGCCAGCACAAATTTTTCCTTTTATCGCAAACAGGCTCAACTCGCAGAAAAAGGGAAATTCGATTTCCTTTTTGTTGCTGACAGCCTGTCGATCAATGAGAAATCCAGCCCGCACTATCTCAATCGTTTCGAACCGCTTACAATTCTGTCGGCCTTGGCTGCTGTTACCGACCATATCGGTCTCGTCGGCACGCTGAGCGTGAGCTATACGGAGCCGTTCAATGTTGCGCGGCAGTTCGCCTCTCTTGATCATATCAGTCATGGTCGCGCAGGTTGGAACGTCGTCACTTCGTGGTTGAGTGACACGGCCGCAAACTTTGGCCGGAAAGAGCACCCAGCCCATAGTGAACGCTATCGCATCGCGGCGGAGCATCTGGAAACCGTACAGGGGCTATGGGATAGCTGGGAGGATGACGCGCTGGTTGGTGACAAAGTCCGGGGTGTGTTTGTAGATCCTGAGAAACTGCACAAACTGGATCATACCGGCTCTCACTTTCAGGTCCGTGGACCTCTGAATATTGACCGTTCTGCTCAGGGGCAGCCTGTCATTTTTCAGGCTGGAGCATCTGAGACGGGACGTGATTTTGCTGCACGTCACGCGGAGGCTGTCTTTTGTGGTCCGGCTGATCTGGATGAAGCACGCCTTTATTACGCAGATCTCAAGTCACGCGCACGTAAGTTGGGTCGGAAAGATGATCTGCCCTTCATTCTGCCCGGAGCCGCACCTATTGTCGGTTTGACCGAGGAAGAAGCGGAGGCGCGTTATCAGGAACTTGTTGCGTTGACCTCCATAGAGACTGGCCTCGGTTTTCTCTCGCGTGCATTCAATGATCACGATTTCCGGCAGTACGATCCCGATGGACCTTTTCCTGAAGTGGAGCAGATCGGTAACGAAAGCAACCAGAGCGCCTCGCAACGTATTCTGAGGCGGGTGAGACAGGATAATCTGAGCATTCGACAGATTGCACTTGAGCTTGCCACGCCGCGTGGCGATTTTGTCGGCACGCCAACACAGGTTGCTGATGCCTTGCAGAACTGGTTTGAATCCGGAGGCGCGGATGGTTTTGTTCTGTTTGAGCCACTGCCGGGACAGCTTGATCTTTTTGTTCAGCATGTTGTGCCTATTCTGCAGGAACGTGGTCTGTTCCGGCAGGAATATGAACATGAAATATTCCGGGAAAATCTTGGTCTTTCTATTCCGGTCAATCGCTACACTATAGAGCGTAAGGAAGCCGTTTGAGTAACATTGGCTTTTTGCGTTGATCTCAGGGGAAAAGCCGCAGTTTTCCCCTGAGACGGGTCAAAACTGAATAAATGTGCTGTCTGCTCTTTTTGGAAGCCAGATTTTTTATTTTTCTGAAGAGCTGTTTGATCGACCAAAAGGTTTTTTGTTTTTCTTGAAAAAGAATGTGTCAATACCTTTGCTCAGGTCGCCGACAAAACGTAGCACAATACCATTCCCTGCCCGACACAACGCGTGTAGAGAAGAGGCGGGCAGACAGCGGAACTGACCGAAAGACGAGAACATCCCACACAAGATATCTGCGAGCGTCCGTTACAAAAGCGCGACCATCAGGAAAATCGGCTATCGTATAATGCCTGACGGAAAAAGATAGTATCCTTCAGGCAAGATCACGCACTTTCGGTTCACGTGACCAGTGCCGTTTCACGCCGACTTTCTCGAATTCGTCGAGTGGAATGACCCCATCGTCCTTCTCTACTCCTGCCCGGTCAAGGATGATCTGCGTGCCTTTGCAGTGTGCGATCGTCTTGCAGTGGGTATAGGCATCCATGAACCATTGCACTGCTGCGGAATCATAGGTCAGTTTTCTGGCCTGATCCGGCATCAGGATGGAGATGATCGCGTCGTAGAGCACCGACGGTGATCCGGCGAGCTGCCCATCAGCCTGAAGTGTGCCTCCCTTGACCGGGAGACCTCCAACCTTGGGAGCGATAAGAACTGCTGTTCCGCCCTGTCCTTCGATCAGAGTCTTGAATTTCCTGATTTCGTGTAAATCTGACCCTTCCGCAAACAGAATTCCGATCTGGCGGCCTTGCAGAGTGCTCTTTGCCTGTTTCTGAATGGAAAGCGCATCGGAAATTTTCAGATCAACGGGTTCTTTTGCGGCTTTGGCCTTGACCGGGAGTTCCATGGCCAGACCTTTTGCAATCCGTTGGGCGAGAGACTCGTCAACATTGCGCAACTGCGCCACGACGCGTTCTCGAACATGTGGAATCTGAACCTTGGATAGCTCGAAGACAATGGCTGATGCCGTATGAGCCTGCTCGCTTTCCGTGAGGGAGCGGTAATACAGGCGCGGCTGGCTATAATGATCAGCGAAGGTCTCTGAACGTAAGCGAATCTTGCGGGTCGGGTCGTTGTCTTCAGCATTTTCCTCGAAAGTTTTGAACCCTGTTGCCGGACAGGCTCTAGGACCACCGTTTTCTCCAGCCTCAGCAAGGCTGTTTGGCTCGTAATTGGCGCGACCGACGGGGACGAGCGTCTGCATCATGCCGTCACGCTGGAAGTTGCTGAACGGGCATTTGGGTGCGTTGATCGGAATCTGGTGAAAGTTGGTTGTTCCCAGACGGGATTTCTGTGTGTCGAGATAGGAAAACAGGCGCCCCTGCAACAGGGGATCGTTGGAGAAATCTATGCCGGGAATGATATTGCTTGGTAGAAACGCGACCTGTTCGGTTTCTGCAAAGAAATTGTCCACGTTCCGGTTGAGCGTCATACGGCCAACGATCTCGACGGGAATATCTTCTTCCGGAATCAGTTTTGTGGCGTCCAGCACGTCATAGGGCTGCCTGGCGGCCCAGTCAGCATCAAACACCTGTATGCCGAGATCCCATGCCGGAAAATCGCCCCGGACGATTGCTTCAAACAGATCCTGACGATGAAAATCGGGGTTGGCGCCAGCGATTTTTACTGCCTCATCCCATGTTGTCGATTCAATGCCCAGAACAGGCTTCCAGTGAAACTTTACGAATTTTCCTTCGCCCTTTGCGTTCACAAGCCGGAAAGTGTGGACGCCGAACCCTTCAATCATGCGGAGCGAGCGGGGGATGCCGCGATCGGACATGGCCCACATGACCGTGTGCAGTGATTCCGGCATCAGGCTGACGAAATCCCAGAACGTATCATGGGCGGAGGCGGCCTGCGGATAGCCTCGATCAGCCTCCATCTTCACGCTGTGGACAAGGTCAGGAAATTTTATCGCGTCCTGAATGAAGAAGACCGGAATATTGTTGCCGACCAGATCCCAGTTGCCGCTGTCAGTATAGAATTTGACGGCAAAGCCCCGGACGTCGCGAGGGGTATCCACGGAGCCCGCACCACCGGCCACCGTGGAGATGCGCGTGAAGACCGGGCAGGTCGTGCCGACCTTCTGAAAGATCGACGCTTTCGTCAGTTCAGGGATGGCTCTGGTGCATTCAAATACACCATGCGCGCCCGAACCTCTGGCATGCACGATGCGCTCGGGAATCCGTTCATGGTCGAAATGGAAAATCTTTTCGCGGAGAATGAAATCTTCCAGCAGGGTTGGCCCGCGCCTGCCCGCCTTGAGCGAATTTTCATTATCCGAAATCCGGTGACCGAAATTGTCGGTCAGATGGGCGACACCATCAGAGTGGTCTCCATCATGCGCGATGGTCTGGTGAAGTTCGCCGCCCGGAGCAACGGTATCTTTTGTTTTGACGAGCCCGGCGCCAGGAGCATGGTCATGCAATCCGTTATCGACGCTGGGGCTAGGATTTTTGTCCTTCGGCATGAGTGCCTCCATCGGATCTCGAAAGAAAAGCGACAACCACATCCCGTTCCGGCAGGCAGAACAGAGATGGCCATATGAATGCTTTTCCAACGAGTGATGCGATAAAGGGTTCCGCGCTTTATATTTCAGACAAACACGTTGTTAGAAATAGAGTGGGCGTTGCGTGTGAAGGACGAGTTCGCCCAGTCATTTAAAGGTGTGGCCAGAAAAGGGAAGCCCAGAAGAAAAGTCATCCTTTGCGTGTGTCGGTTCAGTTCGACATCAAGCCCACTGTTGGACCAGATGACAGGATGTGACTCCAGTCCCAGCCCGGCTTGCAGATAACGCACGCTGGCAGGCTGGTTTCCGATCGGCAACAGGTCTCTGAGCAGCATCCCGGCGGCCTGCGGCGTGACCGTATAGGCGCACAGACCTGAAAATCCGCTCAATCGGAGGAGGTGGAGCGATTCCGGCGGTGTCTCGATATCCATCTGATGGGAGGAAATCTGTCTGTCGAAAAGCAGCGTGGCCTCGGGCATGCCCGCGCCGGGGATCATGCGGATGGGCCAGTCGGTGTTGACTCCCCATGCGATGAAGTCGAACTGCTTCTGCTGTTCCATCAACCTCTGGGTCAGACTGTCAAATCTGTGATGCAGAATGACATCATCCTCCAGCACCGTCACGGGACGGTTGCTGCTGACGGCGTGCCGCCAGAGTGTCAGATGAGACATCAGAACGCCGAGAGCTGGCTCCACATAGCGGTTTTCGACCGCGATGATCCCGTCTGCCACCAGATCGGTCCGGGAAAGCGCATAGCCGTCGATGGCTTTGAAGATTTCGATATGCCGCATGTGAGGATTGTTGCGGAAAAAGGCGTCCCTGCGGTCAGCTCGGCGTTCGAGATTGATGACGAATGTCTGTGGCTTCATCTCAGGTTGGCACCGGTTCCGGGGAATGGAGCGCCCGGAAAAATGAGAAGGGAATGTGTTTTCGTTAATATGGGGAAGTTAATTTATCCTTTTCGATATTGAAAAACCTGTTGTTTTAAGGTGAGGAAATGAGTTTCTTCGATCGCTTCCGGTGATGTGGCTGATATGAAATCGAAACGAACTGGAACAAAAGCCACTCCCATCCTCTTTTCGTTTTGAAAAAATCGTTGGAGTATGCCGTGACACACCCGCTTCCGGCTCGGGTAAGGACTGCAATCCGGACATCAGAGAGGAGAGATCGTCATGTCTGCCTACAAGACACTCAACCCGACCACGGGCAAGGTCGAGAAGACTTTTGACGAGCATACTGACGCCGAGATGATCGCCAGGCTGGAAAAAGCTCATGGCCTGTGGAAGGATGACTGGCGTCACCGTTCTTTCGAAGAGCGCCGGAAGATCGTCAAGGCCGCTGCGGAAGCCCTGCGCCGCGACAAGGAAAAGCACGCGGCCCTGATCGCCACGGAGATGGGCAAGTCCATCGGTGAATCCATTGGCGAGATAGAGTTTTCCGCCGATATTCTCGACTACTACGCGGATAATGCCCAGAGAATCCTTGCTCCCAAGGATATCAAGACATCCTGTAGCAAGGCGCAGGTCATCAGCCAGTCTCTTGGGGTGATCTATTGCGTGGAGCCATGGAATTACCCGTATTACCAGCTTGCCCGCGTGGCTGCGCCAAACCTCATGGCGGGCAACACGGTTCTGGTGAAGCATGCGCCGACCGTGCCGCAGTGCGCGCTGGCGTTCGAACAGCTGTTTATCGACGCAGGCGCTCCGGAGGGTGCTTACAGCAACCTGTTCATCAGCAACGACCAGTCGGAAAAGCTGATCGCACGCCCGGAAGTCTGCGGCGTGGCCCTGACAGGTAGCGAGCGTGCAGGCAGCGCCGTGGCGTCGCAGGCAGGCAAGGCCCTGAAGAAGAGCACCATGGAGCTCGGCGGCACGGATGCGTTCATCGTGCTGGAGGACGCGGATCTGGATCTGACCGTCCAGAACGCCATCTTCGGCCGCTTTGAGAACAACGGACAGGTCTGCACCGCCGCAAAGCGCATGATCGTTCATGAGAGCATCGCGGACGAATTTACAGAGCGTCTGAAGGCTGCGGTCAGTGAGTTCCGTTATGGTGACCCGCTGGACAAGGAGAGCACGCACGGTCCGATGAGCAGCGAAAACGCGATGAATCTTGTGCTGGAACAGGTCGATATCGCCGTCAAAGGCGGTGCGAAGCTGCTGACGGGCGGCGTGCGCCTCAACCGGGAAGGCTTCTTCATTCAGGCAGGCATCCTGACCGATATCACGAAGGACAATCCGATCTTCTATAAGGAGATCTTTGGCCCGATCGCTTCGATCTACCGTGTGCGTGATGAGGAAGAGGCCATTGCTCTGGCCAATGACTCGCCGTTCGGGCTGGGTGGTTCGGTCTACACGAAGGACACCGAGCGGGGCTGGCGTGTCGCCGAACGCATCGAAACCGGTATGGTGTTCATCAATGCGATGAGTGGCGGCGGCCCGGAGATGCCGTTCGGCGGCATCAAGAATTCCGGTTATGGCCGGGAGTTGTCGGAATTCGGTATCGAGGAGTTCATCAACCGCAAGCTGGTCTGCATTCCATAAGCAGCGTGCGGGACGATACTGGTACAACGGACAGGGGTCGAAAGACCCCTGTTTTCGTCAGGGCCAGCGGTTCAGTCCACTGGAGAAAGCGATGTGTCAGCCTGTGTTTCCACGGCCTTGACCAGCTCCGGGTTGGTGCGGCGCAGCAGGCTGGCGCGCAGCATGATGGCGGTGTCCCGTGCCGATGACTGTCGCCAGCGGATGAGGAAATCACGATCGGCCTGCAGGTCCGCTTCGTGTGCTTCGGGAAAGTCTTTCATAAACCTGGTGTCCGGGGTTTTCATAAGGTCCGCGATTCGTACCCGGAAGAAACGCCAGGTCATTCGTTCCGGGCTCTTCTCGCATGTCTCCATGATTTGAAAGTAAATTAACCGCACTTCGGCCCTGTGATTCTGTAATGCCAGAATCGTGTTTCTTTAATCGCGTCTCTTTCAGGGCGGTGTGCTGGAGCGTCCGGGCTATTTCCGGGTCGCGTTACGTTCGGCAAGACGCGTGCCTAGCGCTTCCAGAGCATCCCGGAGCGGTCCTTCCGGCATGTCATCGACAACGACAGGCGGCACATGGACCGCCGGGCGCCGCGCCGGACGACCGGATGTCTGGCTCGTGGGCTGGAAATCCTGCGTCATTTTGAGACGTTCAACGATCTTCTGGCCGCACCATGTGTTGATCCGGTCGATGAGGGCGGTCTGCATATGCTGGATTTCCATCGCCACAGGTCCACGGCAGGCAATGGTCAGCGTGCCTGCCGACAGCTTGCGTGGTTCGGTGCGTGTTCCGAGCGATTCTCCCACGATCTGCATCCAGTCGATGAACAGTGTCACGCTTGCGGGCGAGCGCTTGCGGAAGGCTTCCCGTGTCAGGTTGGGGATCATGCTGCCCAGATCGCGCGGCTTGAAGGAGCGACGTGGAGGCTCGGCTGTTCCTGTCTCGCTCTTGCGTGTCGGTCGTGCGGGTTTCATAAACTGGCTCCGTGATTCCCTCAGACTCAGATCTTCTCGCATGGTACGACCATAACCGCAGAACCCTTCCCTGGCGCGCCCTGCCGGGTGAGACGGCTGACCCCTACCATGTCTGGATCAGCGAGATCATGCTGCAACAGACGACAGTCGCCGCAGTCATTCCTTATTACCACAATTTTCTCGAACGCTTCCCCGATATCAGGGCGCTGGCGCGTGCTCCTCTGGATGAAGTGCTACAGGCATGGTCGGGTCTGGGCTACTATTCCCGCGCCCGCAATCTGCATCGCTGTGCGGAAGAGGTGGTTCATCTGGGGGAGTTTCCCCGGGATGTAGCTGGTTTACAGGCGTTACCGGGTATTGGCGCGTATACGGCGGCGGCCATAGCGGCGATTGCCTTCGGTGTGCCGGTTGTCCCTGTCGATGGGAATGTGGAACGGATTTCGGCGCGTATCTTCGCCATGCAGGAGCCGATGCCGGGTGCGCGGAAGCAGTTGGCGGCCAAAGCCGTGACTCTGAATGCCGGACCGCAGGCGCAGGCACGGGCATCGGACTTTGCACAGGCCCTGTTTGATCTTGGCGCCACGCTCTGTGTGCCGCGCTCTCCCGCCTGTGTGCTCTGTCCGTGGCGGAAGCCCTGCAAGGCGCGGAAGTTGGGCATACAAGCGGAGTTGCCGAAAAAATCACCCAAGGCCGAGCGCCCGACCCGTCATGGCGTGCATTTCCTGCTGATGGATGAAGCGGATCAGGTTCTGGTCAGACGGCGCCCGCCGCAGGGATTGTTGGGCGGGACGATAGAACTGCCGGGGCCGGAATGGCGGGAGAAGCCGTGGAGTGTGAAGGAAGTGGCGGAGGTCGCCCCTTTTGCTGATCGTGCTTCCGGGGGGCTTCGTGTTCCGCAATGGGAGTGCGCGGGGTCGGTCAGGCACGTCTTTACGCATTTTACATTGCTGATCGATGTGTATGCGGCGCGGGTGAGGAGTATGCCCAATCCTCGCGAGGAGGAAGGCTTTCCTGTCGCGCTTGAAAAGGTGGATGGACTTGCGCTTTCTTCGCTCATGCGGAAATGCGTGCAAACTGGTCTAAAAGGATCGGACTGACGATCGCGCTTCCCCGGCAGGGGAAGGAATCGCGGCAAGGAGAGAACTGTGGCGGAGACACCGCGTGCTGATGAAATCTGGCTTTACGACAGCTACGGTCGATTTCTGCATAACGATGCCCTTGATGACCGGATGGTGGCCCGTGCGCCCGCCGATCTGCCCAGCGGTCTGCCGGGTCTGATCTTCGGGATTGATCCCGCACGGAGTCACGATCCTTTCGTGTTGCTCAAGCGCGAAACACGTCCGATGCCTCTGCCGCAGATCGAACCGGTCATGGAGCAGGGCGTGGCGCTCGCCTTCCGGATTCTGGATAGTGACGGGCCTTATGCCGATGCACGGGGCGGTTTCATCGCCACCCGGCAGGATGGAAGTGTCGTGCTCGGGGCTCCTGACCGGGGGGAGGGGATTCTGTTTGCGCCAATGCCCTTCTACACCGCCAGAAGCCTGTTTCCCATCTCAGGCATGGAATTGACGGATCAGCATGGGCTTGTGGTGCCTGCGCCGCAGCCGCTTACGGGTCTGCGCGTGCAGATTGCCGGACGGCCCTATTCACTGGAGGTCGGAGGTGATCTGCTGGCCCGGATGGGTGAACTGTCACCGGGAGAAACGGTCTCTCTGGTGTTGCCTGCGACGGCGACGGAGCCTGAAACGACGGTTACGGCGACCCGAAAAACACAATGATCGTAAAGATCTGGAGACAGATGCCCCCGGAGGTGGTCTGTCTCCGTCTGCCAGAGCCCTTTCCCTGAACACGGGTTCAATGGAAGTGCTCTAACTGTCTTTCCTGTTCCGGCATCATGTCGGCTGTCTGCCCGGTGATATTCATGGCTTTCATTCACGTCGCATCCGAAAACGAAACCACCGCTCCGATGGGACGTGGGCGTATTGGCGTGCTGCTGACCAATCTCGGGACGCCGGATGACACCAACTTTGCTGCGGTACGGCGTTATCTTTCGGAATTTCTTTCCGATCAGCGTGTGATCGAAGCCAATCCCGCAATCTGGCAGCCGATATTGCAGGGAGTGGTTCTGACGGTCCGACCGGGACGGAGCGGCAAGGCTTACAGGCGGATCTGGAACGAGGAAAAAAATGAAAGTCCCCTGCGTACCTATACAAGAGAGCAGGCGGAGTTGCTGGCGGAGCGGTTTCAGGCGGAGGGTGTCAGGGTCGGTTGGGGGATGCGATATGGTTCGCCATCCGTGGCCGAGGCTGTAACGGAACTGGTGCGTGATGGATGTGACCGCATCCTTTTCATGCCTCTTTATCCACAGTACAGCGCGACGACGACGGCGACGGCGAATGATCAGCTATTCCGTTTCCTGATGACGGTAAGGCGGCAGCCAGCCATCCGCACTCTTCCTGCTTTTGCGGATGATCCTGTCTATATCAGGGCGCTTGCCGAGACGTTGCAGCTTTCCCTGTCGGGTCTGTCCGAGAAGCCGCAGATGATTGTTACGTCTTTTCATGGCTTGCCGAACGAGTATGTCGCCAAAGGTGACCCGTATCGCGAGGACTGTGAACGGACTGTGGTGGCGCTGCGTGATGTGCTCGGCATGTCCGATGAAGAGATGCCTCTGACCTTTCAGTCGCGTTTCGGCCCTGCGAAATGGCTGGAGCCTTATACCGCGCCATTTGTCGCGGCGTTGCCAGCGAAGGGAATTACACGCGTCGCCATTATCACACCGGGATTCATGGCGGACTGTATTGAAACGCTGGATGAACTTGGTAACGAATTGAGAGAGGAATTCATGGCGGCGGGCGGTCAGGAATTGACACTGGTTCCGTGCCTGAACGCCTGTCCGCAGGCCATTGATCTGTTGGAACATCTTGCGCGTTCCGAGTTGTCCGGTTGGATGAACGCCTGAAAATTTTCTCTGGCTACGGGGACCCTGTGTGTTGGTCGGGGTGTGTTTGGTCCCGTCCGTATGGCGGTGAATTTGCGCCGTGCTGTGGAGACAGGGCATCGTTGCTTTCTGGTGAACGCGATATCCATGCGGCTGCGCGGACACTGGTTTTGCCAATCAGGAAGGCAATGCTGTTTCTGGGAAGATCATCTTCTGATGATGTTCTGTTTTATTTTTTATAATATTCTATATTTTTCAAAGTAATAAAATAAATAAGGCAATTTATTCTGTATTTGTTCTTATTTTCCAGAGGATTTTAAGGATTTGTGCAGTGTTTGTTAACCAATTTTTCTTAACGTCAGGGCTCTGTCGCCGGGCAATTGTTCGGCTCCCGAAAGCCGCACCCATGATGTTGCATCTGTAGATGAAAAATGTGCTGATGCAATAAGATGGAGTGCTGATGGAATGTGAATTCATGAGCAACATCAGTCGTAATGCTTCTGGCGCACTCGAGAAAAACGCGAGTGAAGCTTGGATGGAGACAGATCAGTACGGACTGTTTTCATTTGACGATGTTCTACAGCAGGCGGATGAGTCTTCGGTATCACCGACACTCGGTGGTCTGCCGTCTTCATCCGGTGTCGAAAGGGAAAGTGATTTTCCTTTTTCTTCAACAGTGATCTCGGGAGCTGATGATCAGACTGTTACAGTCAGCCTGTCCATTTCCAGCGAAAATGCCGACCTGTCTACGTCAGCTTCTGATGATGTGCTGGTGTCAGGGAGTGGTAGCGATCTTCTGACGATCAGAGGAATGGCTTCGGATGTTCTGAATGCTCTTCGTGCAGTTACGGTTTCGGCTTCCAGAGAAATATCCTCTGCTGAAACGGTTGCCTATTCAGCCTCGATTTCCAATGACCATACTTCGAGCCTTTACAATGGAACCATAGTTGTTCTGCCAAGCGTCCTGTTCTCGCTTCACCGGGAAGCACAGGCGGTCAGCGACAGCTTCGCGATGCGTGACGAAAAAAAGATTGGGGAGTTGCAAACCGGATCCGCATTTCCTGATGCGGTGTTGCGGACAAATCTTTCTGATGTGACAGGTGCCGTGAGTTTACAGGAGTCTACGCATACAGAAGACAAGAATAAAAACTCTTTTGGTGATAGTCAGGAAAATTATCTCAGTTCTGATGTTTCTGATGTAATTTCTACGAAAACCGCTTCTGTTCAGAAAAATGATGTTCCAGTAGCTGTCTTCGCAGATCTTTCAAAACTTTCTGATGCATCAGGCTCCAGCGCTTCCGCAGTTCTGGGTGATGGTGTCACCACTTCTACGACTGACGATCAGGTGAGTGTAAAAAAAGTGCTCTCTGCCGCGGCCGTTGATACGGGCTCTTTAAGTGCAGCAGTGTTGCCGCAGGCTGGTTCTGGTGTTGCCTGGACTTCATCGACAATTTCCAGTTCGGATACTACGAATGCTGAAGATGCTGTAGCGACCGGCATCATTGCATCGGGAACAGAACAGAACAGTAGCCCGAGCCTGACTGTTTCATCAGATCAGGCTGTTACTCCGGCAGATAGAACCGAAACGGATGTGCTGAGTGCGGTGGACACAACCAGCACATCGAGTCAGACGGATAATTCATCTGTTTCCGTAACCAGTACTCTCTCGGGGGTGAATGATATTGTCGTCAACAACGGAGTGGTTGCTCTGGACGGCGGCACAAACACTGTCGTTTCTCAAAATCAGGGTGCGGTTTCGGTATGGAGTGCGTCTGGCAATACAACTTTCAATGATGCCGGCACAGGGAATGCGGTGTTTTACGTAACAGGCACAGGTACATTTGAGGTTCAGGATACAGGCTCCGGCAGTGCCACCCTGAAGGTCATGCAATTAGCCTCTTCAGATGCATCAGGAACAATTACAGGAGGGGCGAGACGTCTGGATGTGACGACGGGGTCTGGAGATGTCAGTATTGTGGCGGGTTCGGGAGGCCTTGATCTCTCGACGGCAGGTTCTGGCGCCTTACAGATCGATGTAACCAGAGGAGTGAATCACATTCTGATTACGGGTGATCAGACGGGTAATGTGACTGTTTCTGGTGCTGTTGTGAATGCAGATGCCAATTTTGGCATTACGGGTGTGGTATCAGAAAAGATTATCAATGGAAATTTTGTTGTTGGCTTGGCGGATGGGAATGCGGTGACATTCCTTGGTGCATCTGGAAGTGATAATATTACCCTATATCTTGCATAATAAAATTTTGTTTTTTATCGGATAGTAAATTAATTTTTTTAAATAGAATTCAAGAAATTTTATAGTTAATTGGTTCTAATGCTAATATATGAAAAGAATATTGATTCTGGCCACATAGAGGGTTTCAGCTGAAACTGTTTCAGCTGAAACCGCGCTTTGCGGAACGCGACTCAGGAAAGCTTGAAGCTGCTGGCCTGCAGTGAGCTGCTGTCATGAACATCGGAGAGCAGCAGCGTTGTATGGCTATCAATATGAAGTATTGTGCCGCCCGTAGCAGAATCTACGCTTGTGTTGCTCAGGATGGCCCCAAGATCGGCCTGAGTGAGACCGAAGCCGGACAGTCCAATGACATTACGGGCCGAGGCTGTGAAGTCCTTGATGACATCTGTAGCGCCTGCTGCGGTCTTGAAGATGTCAAAGGTATTTCCGGCACCGGTACCACCGGTCATCTGCATGCTGCTATAAGCCTTGAATGTGTCAGCGCCAGTGCCGCCTGCAGCAGTGAAGGCGCCAGTGTTACTCGCGGCGCTGATGAAAGTCAGCGCGCCGCTGCCCTGCTGGGTGACTGACTGGTTTCCTTGGCCGCCTGTAACGGTGGAACCTGTTCCCCATACGTTGACGATGAGCTTTGCGCTGGCATCCATATTGCCGAAAGAGGCATAAACAGACTGGCCGTGAATATAGTTTGTGCCCTGAATTGAGCCGGTAACGTAAAAGCTGCCGTAACCGGCTGATGCGAAATCACCGTTATCGTCTATGGACCAGTTGACCTGAGAGTCTTTCAATGCGCCGACAGTCGTGCCGGTACCGTCCGTCGTCAGGCTGCTACTGGTTAAGGTAACAATCGAACTGTTACGCCCCAGTGTGATATCGGAGCCGGAAATTGTATTTGCGATTGTCTTGATGCCTGCATTGATCGTTCCATTACTGAACGTGTCAAAAACAGAATCGGAACCTGTCGTGATGGTGCTGTTGGAGGATTGTATGAACTGAGATTTCGCTCCTGCTACAATGGTAGCACCATTGGCATTGAGGAAGCTGGTATAAGCTCCGGTAGTAAGATTGCCGGTAGCATCGATGAATGTGTTTTTAATAGAACCTGAGGCGTTTACCGTCCCAGAAAAGTCTATAATTGTATTATAATTTCCGGAAATTGTCAGATTGCTGTCTGCTGTGGATGAAGCGTAGTTGATTGTACTGTTCGATCCTTTGATAGCTATATCGATTTTGCCAAATATAAAAGCTGAATTATTGAACCAGACAGTTAGATCGGCGGCGCTGCTGCCGATATTCTGAACAATGTAGCTTTGACCTGATGTAAGATTCGTCGATGTATTTTCATCATCGAACAGAATTGTCTTGTAGGCATTGCCTGAAGCATTCGAGACCATTGTAACCTCGTAATCCTGTTTGTTGTTCATTTTTTGATCTACGCAACCACTTTGCCATAAGGATGCCAAAAGGTAAACAATAAACAAAAAGTGAAAAGTAAATTGATGTTATTAACCATTCAATAACATTTCAAATGATTGTGTTTTTGTTTTGGTAAGTTTCGCTGTTCTGACAAAAAATAATTATCATTATTAAACAGTGTGATAATAGGGTAACCGTTAATTGTCGTTAATTTTTACGGAATGGAAGAACTGAAAGAGTGTTGTTTAGGGTCTGTGGGGATTCACCTGATGCTTGATTTATGATTCAAGCTTTGGCTGGAACCACTTTATGCTGACAGACGCCCAATGGGCCCTGATTGACCCCTATTGCCTTGGCAAACCTGCTGATCCGGGACGGAGCAGTCGGGACAACCGTCTTGTCATGGAAGCGGTGCTGTGGATTGTCCGAACGGGAAGTATATGGTGTGATCTGCCTGCCCTGTTCGGCAACTGGAGCACGGCCTTTCGTCGCTTCAGTGACTGGAGGAATGCCAATGTTTTCAAACGGATTTTCGATGCTCTTTCCGGTGATCCGGACATGGAATACGCTATGGCTGATACAACGATCGTAAAGATTCATCGTCATGGTCAAGGCGTAAAAGGGGGACTCAGAGTCAGGCCACAGGCCGCTCGAAAGGCGGCATGATGACGAAGATTCTCACGCTGACGGGTGTTTGTACTTGAATAAATCCATGAAGCACATAATTTATAAAAATATTTTATCATTAAAAGATATTTTGATATAGACTATCGAATTTAGTCTGTTTCGTTCTGAAACTGAATGGCTGAGTCTATGCATGCTTTTTAGACGCGGCATTTATAACGGCAAGCCTATTGCCGGAAGTCATTATTTCCTGAAAACCGCATATCTATATAATATTTCGCAACACCAATTGAAAATTTCACGGCCTGAGCTTCGGCAGGGTGTCGGACTCACAACAGACCAAACACCCTGCGGAACGGCCCTTACTGGGCCGATGCTGCTGCTACACGCCAGATCGTATTGCCGACATCATCAGCCACCAGCAGTGCGCCGCCCCTGTCCAGAGCAAGGCCAACAGGACGTCCATGCACATGCTCTTCATCGGCCGTGAGAAAGCCGGTCAGAACATCCTTTGGTGTACCAGAAGGTTTTCCATCTGCAAAAGGTACATAGATCACCCTGTAACCACTCTTGGGCCGCCGGTTCCATGAGCCGTGCTGGGCAATGAACAGGCCGCTGCGCCAGTCGGTCGGCAAAGCCTGTGCGTCCATTGAAAACGAAAGGCCAAGAGACGCGGTATGCGGACCGATCGCATAATCAGGTACGACTGCCTGCGTGACCAGTGTGGGATTTTCGGGTTGCACACGGACATCGACGTTCTGGCCATAATAACTGTAGGGCCAGCCGTAGAACGCGCCTTCCTTTACGCTCGTGACGTAGTCCGGCACCAGATCGCTGCCGATCTCGTCCCGCTCATTCACAGCAACCCAGAGAGCCCCTGTCTGCGGTTCCCATGCTAGTCCGTTGGGGTTGCGCAGGCCCGTGGCGTAAGCTGTCAGGGTGCGGCTCGCAAGATCCAGACGCAGAATACGCGCCCGATCCTTTTCCACCTCCATGCCATTTTCCGCAACATTGCTGTTGGACCCGACTGTTATGAACAGGGACTGTCCATCGGGAGCAGCAAGGATGTTCTTGGTCCAGTGGTGATTATAGCCCGATGGAAGATCGACGATTTTCTCGCCCGGCGCGCTAATATGTGTTTCGCCCTCGTGATAGGGGAAACGCACGATCGCATCAGCATTGGCGACATAGAGATCGTCCCCGATCAGAGCCATTCCGAACGGAGAGTGGAGATGTTCAAGAAACACCTCGCGTATATCGGCCTGCCCCGTCTGTCTGGAGTCCCTCAGCAACATGATCCTGTCGGGACTTTTGCCGCCTGCTCCGGCCTTTTTCATGAAAAAGCTGGCAAATACGCTTTTGAAAGAGCGTGCATCTGTGCCCGGTGACTCGGACTCCGCCACCAGTATGTCGCCGTTGGGCAATTTGTACAGCCAGCGGGGATGGTCCAGCCCGGTTGCATACGCTGTGACCGTCAGTCCGGCTGCCGCCACAGGGTGAGCGCTGTCCTGCCATCCGATGGGTGAGGCGACATTGATCGTGGGAACCAGTCTGGAGACGGGAGCGGGGAGTGTCGGTCGGGGCCCGGAGCCTTCCGCCACGGGCAGCGTCGCATGCTCACCTTGCAGAACGGTTTCCCAGAGGCCGCCCCCGATGAGGATGATGGCGACCGCGCCGCCAAGCCCGTAAATCCAGGTCTTTCGTGACATACTCTTTTCCTTTTTGCGCCAGACCGCGCTGGTATCAGACAGTTTCAACGCCCGGGAAAAGAGGATGTTTTACGAAGAAAGATAATTTTGATGGAAAGCGAAGCTTACACCTTGAAGCGCTTGGAGGCGTCGAGAAAGACATGATTGGCGTCCAGCTCATGTGAGACGACGATCAGATAGGCGATGGCGCGGGTCAGTTCGATACGGATGGTGATGTTTTCTTCCCGTGCCTCGATCTGGCGCAGGATGGCTGTGGCGCGACGGGCGGTGGTGGAGGCGCGGTCATATTTGCCGGTGAACTGGCTCATCCGGTTCAGCGTCGCCTGCACGGCCTGTCGGGCCTGTGGCGGCAACAGGTTGCGGGCCTGAACATTGCGGAGGCGGATGATGTTGAGACCGATGGTCATGGCGGCCAGAGTGCCCTGCAGGTAGCCCTCGATGGTGGGAGAGGGCGTGGGACCGGCATGCCGGATGACGCGCGCGAATCGGTCGATGTTGCGTCCGGTCCAGTCCTGTGTCTGCGGAATGGGTTTTGCAGCGGCCAGCGTACGCAAATCCTGCAGCATGGTCCGGCGCATTCTCCAGCGTTCGTCGGCTGCATTGAAAGGCAGCACGAGACGGAAGATCGCCACGGCGAAGGCGACGCCCAGCAGAATGGCGCCCGTCGAGTTGAACCAGCCGATCTCGTTCCAGCGGCCCTGATTCCACGTATGCACGAAATTCGGGAGAAGCAGGGTATAGGCGGCGGCGTGAAGCGCCGTGGCGGTGTTGCGGGCTGCGAGACCGCCTGCCACGCTGGGAATGAACATGGCCGCGATCAGCGTCTCGTATTCCGACATGCGCGGCACGATCAGGAAGACAAGGAAGAACGAGACGACCGCGGCCCAGATGCTGCCCTTGAGAAAGTTGGATGTGGCGAGAACGGGATTTTCCCGTGTGGCGAACAGGCCGCAGACCAGTGTCACGAATGTCACAAACCCGAGTCCGGTCGGCCACGCCGTGATTTCCCAGAGCAGGGCGGACGCCAGAGTCGCGGCGGCGGCCCGCACGCCGTTATAGGCCGCCTCGCGCCAGTCACGATGTGACTGCAAACGGAAACGGAAATGATCGCCGGGAATGACGGTATGACTCGCCTTGAACTCCTTCAGGGCGATGTCGAGCTCCGCCAGAAGCTCATCCAGCGCGTTATGCAGGATGCGCTGATCCAGCAGGCCCGGAATACGGGGGTCCTTGGCCGTGCGGTCGCCGATGGCGATTTCTTCGGTCAGGGCGTCGACAATGCGCTGGCGACATTCGGCGCGCAGAAGCGACAGATCATGCCGGACCAGCTCGACATTCTCATCCGTATCGAGCCGGGGCGGTACGGTTTCCAGAAACGTGCGTGTGAGGAGAGCGGTGCGCTCGAAGACAGGCTGGGCCCGGTCCAGCGACTGGAGACGGACCGTCATGCCGAGGCCACGCGACAACAGAACGGATACGGCGGCGAGAGCAGCGCGGGCATGGTCGCCTTCATGGCCGTGCGGCCCCATCTCCACTTCACTGAATTCGATCTGATCGTTGATCGACAGCAGTGGGCCGAACAGGGTGCGCGACTTGATCAGGGCGGCCTGATTCCCTTCAAGCAGACTGGAGAGGGCTTCGGAAACACTCGTCAGGGCGGTGCGAAGCTTGGAGCGGATGTTGGAACGCGCCGTATCGGCCAGATTATGGGCGAAAAGACCGGCCAGAAGTGCCTCGCAGCCGATGCCGAGGATAATGTAGGTGGCGCGGGACATGGCCACCAGAAAGACGTTTTCCGGGTCATTGACGGCGCCTAGCGCGATGATGGCGGTCGTGTAGCCTGCCAGAACAAGGGCGTAGGACCGGAAATTATGGACCAGTGTGGCGAGCGCGCAGCACAGCCCGAGCCAGATGGCGAGTGCGGGAAAGAACAGCCACGGATATTGGGGGAACGCCGAGATCAGCGCGATGGACATGATCACGCCGATAGCGGTTCCGACGATACGCCATCGGGATTTGGACAGGCTTTCGCCGCGCGACCCCTGCGCCACGATCCAGACGGTCATGGGCGCCCATTGCGGGTCGTCCAGTTCCATCCACATCGCGATGATCAGTGACATCATCGCCGCGATGGTGGTGCGGACCGCGAATCCCAGCGCCGCGGGGGATGGGGCGTACAGCCAGCGTAAAGCGGTGTTACGCGACTCTCCCGGCTGCCTTATAGGGCGCAGATGGCTCAGGAAGGGCACACGCTTGATCAGAAAGAGTGGGATTCCGGGAAGCGCGGGCACGGTTTTGCCTGAAACAGAGAGCAGGGAGTCGGATCATGGATAACGAAACTTTGCCCCGTGTCTTGTAGGGCTGGCCGCATATCAGGCATTTCCCTCGCGAAATCCTGCTCAATATGAGGTTTGTGAGTATAACGCAGTTGTGATCTGTCGCCAATGCATGTGAAGTGGGGTAATCTTGCTGTGTGGCAGAGTTGCACTTCCAGCAGCGGTGTCTTCGTGCGGAACAGGGAGCCTACTCAATGAGTATTTTTGATAATCTTGTCGGCAAGGTGAGCAGCGCGTTAGGGGTGGACCTTCACGAAAAGCTGGCAGAGCAGATTCAGTCACTGCTTCAGCCGGAGATGATACAGACCCTGGTTGCCAAGGCAGATGAGGCCGGTCTGGGCGACAAGGTGCGCTCATGGATCGGCAAAGGAGACAACCTGCCGGTTTCCCCTGATGAAATCCGTAACATTCTGGGCAGCGCGCAAGTGCAGGCGCTGGTGTCAAAAACCGGTCTTCCGGCCGAGACCCTGCTGCCGGCGTTGAGTCACTTTCTTCCGCAGGCTGTTGATCAGAAGACACCGGAAGGCGAGGCCTGACAGGGGGGAAGACATTACGAGAGACATGGGATGACAGTCGGTGAAGGCATAACCCGGATAGATCTCTGGATTCTGGATCGGGTCTTCCAGCCGCTGGCGGACCGCCTGCCTGAGCGGCTCCCTGCCTTTGAAGCGGGGATGAGTCTTCTGTTCGGCTCTCTCATGCTGTCGGGAGCGGCAACCGCAGCGATGATCTTCCTGTTGGGCATGGACCCGTTCAGCGCCATGTTCGACATACTGATCTGGGTTCTCTGGGTGTCATTCTACCTTGGCGTAAACCGGGTCCGGTCGCTGGTCCGGCCCGGCTTCGTCAATCCCCTGAGGACCATGTTTCTCGGCCTGCGACCGATCTCCATGGTGTTTCTGGTCTATTCCGCCTGGCAGGGCTCAACTGTGGACGCGCATTACGCTCTGGCGGCATGGTTTAACACTCTGGCCAATGCGACCTTCACGATCGGGGTTTATCTGGCGTCGTGCAATGTCAGGCCTCCCGAGCAGCAGGCATCGGTCTGGCAAAGAGATTTCGCTGGAGCGCCTGATTAGGGCGGCCAGTCTGCGAAGACGGAAGCGTTTGTTTTCCGGCACCCCCGGCATTGAACAGAACGCAGAGGCTGGTTTTTCTGAAATGCAATACGGGGAAGGTCTTGCGGGACGCTGCCTGAGAAGGGCTGGGTAACGCCTGTCATGAATAAGGAATGTGGACGTTCATTCAAATGATATGATGCCTACCCCCGGCAATGACGCATCTTCACGCTCGGTATGGTCGTCCGGAGCGTTAATAGAGATGGATCACTCTGTCTGGAAAGAGCGCGCCTTAACAGCGCCGAGATGCTCGGCCTTGCAGCCCTCATTGGCCTTTGCCTGTCGTCTCAAACGGTTCCAGGCCAGATCGAGGTTGGTAAAATCAATATTGGGAGCGTTTTCTGGACGTTTCTGTAGTTCAGACTTCAGTCCGCGCAGGCGGATAACCTGCTTGTGGATGAACAGACTCGTTCGGGCATCACCTGCCAGCACGACACGGGAGAAGACATTCTTCTGTAGTCCTGAAACATACTGCACAACGCAGATATGGCGGTAATTCTGACGAAAGGGATTCTGAAAGAGGTAATACTTCCTGCTGCCGAACTTTCTGAAACTCTGTTTCCATCTGTCTGGGTTAGCTGTGCCCGAAATAAATCCTCCGTAGGTCTTGGTTTCAATGACGACGATGCCCCACTGCATTTTGACCAGATGGTCTATCTGCGTGAGTTCGCCCAGTTCGTCTCGGAGGTAAACATTGGAGAGGTAGGGACGCCCCAGCGCTTGCAGAACGCGGTTGACCCGTCTTTCTCCTTCCTGACCTTTTGCAATGGCCTGTTCATTTTCGAAGGCATCGGAGACTGCCGCGATGACGGCTTCCGCAGGAGGTTCGTCATCGCTGAGATCGGCGACAAGGTCTCCATCCGGTTCGGGAGGTGGCGGAGGCGGGTAGGCAGCCGGAGTCTTGGTGGAGGTAAATGTTTCTCTGTTTGCGGGTGGTCTTGCTGACGGCTTCGTCAGTAGTTTGTAGGCAATGAAGCCTGTCAGCAGGATAAATCCCACTTCTACAATCTGGTGAAAATATTGGAATATGATATAAATTAAGATTATTGATGCTATAAAAATCGGCATATATCACCAGAAAGATTATAATTTTCCGGTAAATATTATATTTTCAATGGATGGGCAACAAAGCGGGGGAGCGCGACGGAACAACTCATGGGGAACTGTTCCGTTCAGAAATGATCGTTACCTTAATACCGATAAAAAATACTCCCGCTTCTTTTGATGATTTTCCGCTCTTTTATCGTCCATAATCTTCATGCACCGTGTCCAAATCCGCAAAGCGCGTGTACTGGCCTTCGAAGTAAAGCTGTACGGTGCCTGTCGGTCCATGACGCTGCTTTTCAAGAATCAGTTCCGCCTTGTTGTGGACCAGTTCCATCTTGCGACCCCAGTCTTCAAGAGCGGCCTGATATTTATCAGACGAGTCATAAGCCGTTTCTTTCGGCTCACGCTGCTGAAGGTAATATTCGTCACGATAGACAAACATCACGGCGTCGGCGTCCTGCTCGATCGAGCCTGATTCACGCAGATCGGAGAGCATCGGACGCTTGTCCTCACGGCTTTCCACCTGACGGGAGAGCTGGGACAGGGCGATGACCGGCACTTCCAGTTCCTTGGCGATGGCTTTCAGGCCCTGCGTGATCATCGAGATTTCGAGCACGCGGTTGTCCGGTCGCGTGCCGACGGCGGGCCGCATGAGCTGGAGATAATCCACGACGACGAGGCTTAGCCCCTTGGTCCGTTTCAGACGACGGCAACGCGTCCGCATGGCGGAGAGGGAAATGGCGGGGGTGTCGTCGATCACCAGTGGAAGCTGGGTCAGTTCGCGGCTGACGCGCACAAACCGGTCGAACTCCTTCTGCCCGATATCGCCACGACGGATGCGCTCACCGGAGACCTCGGCCTGCTCGGAGAGAATACGTGTTGCGAGCTGTTCGGACGACATTTCGAGCGAGAAGATCGCGACGGCACCGTCCGGCTGCACGCCTTCGCCCTTGTCGCGGGCAGCGTTAAGCAGGGCGCGGGCGGCGGAGAAAGCGATCTTGGTGGCGAGCGCGGTCTTGCCCATGGCGGGACGGCCGGCGAGGATCAGCAGATCGGACGGATGCAGGCCGCCGGTCTTCTTGTCGAAGTCGCGCAGGCCGGAGGTAAGGCCGGACACATCGCCTTCGTTGCGAAAGGCTTTTTCGGCGGTTTCGATGGCGGAGGCGAGCGCCCGGTCGAAGCCGGTGAAGCCGCCATCCTGCCCCTTGTCGGTGGCCAGCCGGAAAAGCTGCTCCTCACCGGCGGCGATCTGGTCCTGCCCGTCAAGGTCATTGCTGCCAAAGGCGCTGTTGACGATCGTCTCGCCGATATCGATCAACTGACGCCGAATCCACGCGTCCTGAATCGCCCTGCCATAGTCGCCGGCGTTGATGATGCCGACCGTCGCCGTCAGCAGTCGGGCGAGGTAGGGAAGGCCGCCGACTTCATCCAGAATCCCGGAATTTTCCAGCGTGGCGCGGAGCGTGACCGGATCGGCCAGCATCCCGGCCTCGATGCGCTTGGCGATGGCGTCATAGATCGCGCCGTTCACCCTATTGGCGAAGTGGGCGCCGGTCAGGAAGTCCGAGACGCGGTCATAGGCCTTGTTGTTGGTCAGCAGCGCGCCAAGGAGCGCCTGTTCGGCGTCCACATTGGACGGCGGCTGACGCAGAGAGACGCCGAGGAGTGAGCCGTCAGCGGTCGGAGTGGGTGTGGTGGGAGAGTCGGTCATTGTCACCCGTCCTGTTTATCATTCATGGCCGGACGCGGACAGTCCTGACTTGCTGGCGGATAAGGCCGTGTGGTTTTTCAGACAACAGTGTGCGTGCTCCGATTGGATATCCATTTTTCCATAAGTGGGTAATTGGTGGAGTTGTGCCGCTAAATCGCTCTGGGTTTCAGGACGGAGCGAATAAGGCTGGTCGGCCTCAGTGAGGTTTTTTACAGCTTACGATAAAAGTTTTCCTGAATATATTTATGGAAATTTGAAATACACCTTCATGGCGAACTGTTGCAAAAAAGTATCAGTATGTTAAGGAATGCATTTCCTCTTGTTGCAAATAATTCGCAATATCGTTAGTTGGTGGGCTGTCGTCCTTGGATATTAAAGAGAGGCCACAGGTGAGTGATTTGATCCGCGCATATATGAAGCCGCTTTCCATGGTAGGAACTTTGTTGATTACAACTCAGGCTTACGGTTCGGATACGGGAGCGCATAAAGACGACAAGGGGCGCAAACGCTCTGGGAAATCACAGGACTCGACGGTTCCAGAAGCAGGAAAACTGACTAAAGTCGGAGCCGTGCTTGATGGCCGCGTCATGGCTCATGGTGATGAACAACTGACTGTGACCGGTCATGGTTTCAACACAATGCATGCGTCAGTTGGCCTCTCGCGTATGCCTCAGGATGTGATGCATACGCCTCAGAACATAAACGTGGTCCCTCAGGCTCTGATGCAGCAGCAGAATGTCAAATCGCTTGATGAGGCGCTCCGGAATGTACCTGGCGTGACGGCTTCGATTGGTGAAGGCGCGGGGGGCATGAACGGCGATCAGTTTCTGATCCGTGGTTTTCAGGCGCAGAACGATATCTACGAAGACGGGCTTCGTGATTTTGGTGTTTATTCAAGAGACTCTTTCAATTTCGAATCGGTGTCCGTGATAAAGGGACCTTCTTCTGAAGTTTTCGGAAACGGGACAACGGGCGGCGCCATCAACATGGTGACCAAGACGCCCGGTCTCGATAATCATTACCGGGCGGAATTCAATGGTGGCTCAGGCAGCTATTATCGAGGCACTCTGGATGTGAACCAGCGGCTCGACGCCACAACGGCCTTCCGAATTACCGGCATGGGCGATGAGCATAATATCGTAGGCCGTGATTATATCTATTCGCATCGTTGGGGTATTGCGCCGTCGATTGCGTTTGGTCTGGGGTCACGTGCGACACTGGTGTTGCAATACATGCACCAGCAGGAAAACTCTGTTCCCGATTTTGGCGTGCCTGTCGTGAAAAAGCCGGGATCTACAGTCGGAAAACCTATTACGGAATACGGTATCCGTCGGACGAACTGGTACGGCACTGACAGCGATCAGAATTCGACAAATGACAACATGGAAACAGCACGTTTCACCTACAAGGTTAACGACAACATCACGGTTTATAACGATTTGCGTGGCGGCGAATATTATCGGACTTTTGCTGCCTCCAAGGCGACCTGTGACGCCACCTGCGTCAATAACTACTTTCTGGGCGACCCTTCGGATGCACTGGTGGCCCGTTCAGGGCCATCTGGCGCCGGGAACGGAAAAGGAGGCGGAACATATTTCGCGCCATTGCCGTATCAGCAGAGAAGCTGGTCGGTACAGAACGTGGCGTCCGTGGTCGCCAATTTCAACACCAGTTTTCTAAAACATCAGCTTGTGGCTGGTTTCGATATCGAACGTGTGAATGACGTACGGGCCCAGTCGACCTATCTGAACCCCAAAGCCTATGCCAGTTTGGTCAATCCCAATCCACATGTCGGCAATTTGAATATGGTGTCCGGCGATGCCAATCCGGCCGGTCTGGTGGCGCTGGGATCGCTTGGTGCGAAAGCCGACAGCAGTGGTTATGGATTTGATACGGGCCTCTTCCTGTTCGATCAGATATGGTTCACAAAATGGTTGTCAATAAAAGGAGGTTTCCGGTGGGATCGGTGGCAGACAAGTTATAATCTCAAGGGTGGTGATGTCGCGACCAACCCTGACCAGCACTTTCATGATACGACCGGTGTTTTCAATCCTAATGTTAGCCTGATGCTTACACCTGATGATCATCAGATGTATTATTTCACATGGTCCAGTTCGACCACGCCGATGGGTATGTATGTTACCAATGGGTCGGTTCCGATCCGTCCCGGAACAAATTCTTTTGCCAGTCCTGAAAAATCCCAGCTTTATGAAGTGGGCGCGAAATACAGCCTGCTGAATGGTCGCATGGGTGTGACGGGCTCCCTGTTCCGTCTGGAAAAAGGAAATGCCCTGAATGCTGATCCTGTTACCGGAACTATTGAGGGTTCATCGGATCGTCAGAGGAATCAGGGACTGGAGCTTTCCGTCGGCGGTATCATTCTGCCGGGATGGAATATCTCTGCAACCTATGCTCTTTACGATAGTTCGACCACATATTCTGCAACGGCTGCCAATCGTGGCAAGAATATCCAGTATGTTCCGCATAATCAGGCGACGTTGTGGACAGCTTATGCCGCCTTCCCGAATACGCCTTACAATTTCACGGTCGGTGGTGGTGTGACATGGCGTCAGCGTGTGTGGCTTGATGCCGCTAACACATATCGTGTGCCATCAAATCTGGACTTCAGCGCGATGGTCTCGCACCGCTTTGATCAGCATTGGAAACTATCAATGAATGG
Source organism: Acetobacter sp. (assembly GCF_022483985.1). Taxonomy (NCBI): domain Bacteria; kingdom Pseudomonadati; phylum Pseudomonadota; class Alphaproteobacteria; order Acetobacterales; family Acetobacteraceae; genus Acetobacter; species Acetobacter sp. Next base: position 481,709 of record NZ_JAKVME010000003.1, read on the forward strand.
TTATAATCTTGCCAACCGTCTGAATTACCAGAGTCTTTTCTCCAACCGTGCCACGCCTGCGGCTGGGCGGATGTTCATGGGTGAAGTCAGCTTCGCTTACTGAAAACTTTACGGCGAAGTCTTCAGGACGATGGAACGCATGAGGGTTCCGGTCGTCCTGAAATGTCCTTCTGCTTCTGTCCATGATAATCTGCCGCTCAGGTCTAAAAGACAGGATTATTGGACAGATGTCTCTCCATTCATGGTGGCTTTTTGTCGCAACGGTTTTCCTGCTTTCAGGAACACCGGGTCCCAACATGCTGCACATCATGACCCGCAGCCTCGAAGTCGGGTTACAGCGCAGTGTTATGGCAATGTTGGGCTGTATCGCAGCGGTCGTGCTGATGCTGCTGGCGTCTGCATTTGGACTGGCGGCCCTCCTTTTGGCGCTTCCCGGAGTGTTCGATATCTTGCGCTATATGGGGGCTGCTTATTTGATCCTGCTGGGTGTAAAGGCTTGGTGTGCGCCAGTTTCATCTGTTTCGGTTCAATCCAGTGAAAGCAGGAAGAGGCTTTCCAAGCTTACACTTTTTCGCACCGGCTTTGCGGTGGGAATCAGTAACCCGAAACTGATTCTGTTTTCTGCTGCGTTTCTTCCTCAGTTCATCAATGTCGGAAAGCCGCATTTTTTACAATTCCTGATCCTGATTGTGACCTTTGCCGCAATCGAAGGGTTTTGGTATGGCGTCTACGCTTTCGGAGGACGATCACTGTCACGTTTTTTGATGCGCGTTACAGTCAGGAAATGGTTCAACCGGATCACGGGTGGCATCTTTGCCTGTTTCGGGGCGGCTCTTCTGAAACTGAAACCGGCTGGATGAGGATTCTCCCTGTCTTGAAAAGAAATTTTCGACAGGGAGGGTTTGCATTCAGGTCGTCGGAAAAATTTTCCCCGGATTCATGATGCCCTCAGGGTCTACTGCGCCCTTGATACGCCGCATCATGTCCAGTTCCGCTCCACCACGCCAGCCGGGCATCATGTAGGTCTTGAGCTGCCCGACGCCGTGCTCGGCGGAGAAAGAACCGCCTAGCTCCTTCACGATGTTCGCCACGGTGTCCATCATTTCGTGATCGCGGGCGAGAAACGCCTTGCCGTCCGCGCCTTCCGGCTGGACGAGGTTGAAGTGAATGTTGCCGTCGCCGATATGGCCGAACGGGGCGACACGGATGTCCGGAATCAGTGTCTCGCAGGCCTCCGTGGCGCGCGCGATGAAAGTGGGGATGGCGGAGAGTGGCACGGAAACATCGTTCTTCACGGAGGCGCCCGCACGTTTTTGCGCGTCAGCGTGCTCTTCGCGCAGCTTCCAGAACGCCAGACGCTGCGTCTCGCTTTCCGCCAGCACGGCGTCGCTGACCAGCCCGTCCTCGAAGGCCTTGCCCAAGACTTCTTCCATCAGTTCGCGCAGGGCGCCGCCTTCACGCGGGCTGGCCAGCTCCACCAGCACATAGGCAGGTGCGGATTCGGACAGCGGCAGGGAGGCATCGGGTATCAGCGTGTTGACGAGGTTCATGCTCAGGCCGGACATGAATTCGAACGCCTGTATCGCGCTTGGCTCCGTGTTGCGGAAAGCAGAGAACAGGGCCAGCGCGCCTTTGGCGTCTGCGACGGCACACAGGGCGGCCTCGATGGATTTAGGCTTTGGCTGGAGCTGGAGAATCGCAGTGGTGATGAGACCGAGCGTGCCTTCCGAGCCGATGAAAAGCTGGCGCAGCGCGTAGCCGGTGTTGTCCTTGCGAAGGCGACGCATCACATCGAGAATCTGACCGTCCGGCAGCACGGCTTCGAGTCCAAGCACCAGTTCGCGCGCGTTGCCGTAACGCACCGTGTTGTTGCCGCCCGCGTTGGTGGCGAGCACGCCGCCGATCTCGGCCGAACCTTCCGAGGAAATGGACAGCGGCAGCATCAGTCCGGCGGCGGTCGCGGCGTCCTGCGCGGCTTTCAGCGTTACGCCCGCTTCCACAACCATCGTGTTGTCGATCGGGTCGATCTCGCGCACCCTGTTCATGCGGCTGGTGATGATGACCAGCGCGTGGCCTGTCTCATCGGGAGTCGCGCCGCCGACCATGCTGGTGTTGCCGCCCTGCGGCACGACCGGGACATTATGCTCTGCGCATAGACGCACGGCTTCCGCGCAGGCCTCCGTGCTGGCCGGACGTGCGACGGCGCAGGCTTTGCCGTGGAACAGGGAGCGCCAGTCCGTCAGATAGGGGGTCATGTCGCTGGCTTCCGTCAGCAGACCGCCGGGGCCGAGGGTCTTTTCCAGAGCGGCGAGCAGGGCGGGAGGAAGACTGGTCATGCTGGTTTGTCCGAATAGGGGCCTGAAGGGTGTTGTATAATGCCGAAGGACTCAGAACTGAAATCGGCGCTGTTCTCTGTTCTTTTTTGAAAAAACGCCAGAAAACCTTACCAGATCAGAGTGCGGCCTGACTGCGTAGCAGACGGCTTTCCTGACGAGTAAAAGTCTTTTTGCTTCTTTACTCTTCCAGAAAAAAATGAATCGGGCCCTGTTTGCAAGGGATACAGACAAGGCAGCTCGCGTCGTATTTTCTAATGAAGGTAGACGGCATTGGGGACATGATGCGGGACAGGCTTCAGCGAGTGGAACAGTTCGCCGCCCGCGACCCCGGCGATGCAGCCGACCAGCAGAACCATGCCGATCAGGCCGAAGCGGGTATGCGTGGCTGATTGTGCCGCCACCAGGAGACTCTGGGTTTCCGCCCGCGCCTGCTGGGTCAGAAATAGCTCCGCTTTCAACGACGCATTGGATGCCCGCACGTTGCGGAGTTCCAGATCGAGCCGGTTCAGGTTTTCCGACAATTCCCGCACACGCTGCCGTTCCAGTTGCACATCGCCTGCCGCGGCGGAGCGGGAAGCGCGGGGACGAGGGGCTGTCGTGCTGGCTCGCTTGGGGGGATTCGGGGCAATCGCCGTGAAAAGATTCTTGAGCGCCCCGCCGGTGATCTTGTTGCGTTGTGCCCGTGCGCGCAGAGCGGAAAGAGCGGCTTCCGACTGACCGGCCTGATCTTCCAGCACCAGAGCCAGAATATCGGAGAGGACTTTCAGCTCTTTCGGATCAAACGAGTCGCTCATGCGACGTGATGCTCCTGTGTCGAAGGGGCGTCCTGACAGGCATCAGCATCCGGACGAGGGGCGGCCGCACGACCGAGACGATCACGGATGGCGAGGCCAAGTCCGGTATCGGGAATGGGCTGCACGACAATCCGGCTGCATCCCGCCTGCGTTCCCTGACGATCAAGAGCACGCAGGCCCGCGAACAGCCGCGAGGCCGCCTCATCCAGATGACCGGTCTCGCTGAGATTCCACAACACGCGCGCGCCGGTCAGCGGGGGACCGAAAGCCAGCAGCGCCTCGTCGGGCTGTACTGACCGGACATCGAGAGCCACGGGCAGGCCGGGCGCATAGTGAGAGGTCAACATGCCGGGAGCGATGGGCGCGTTGGCTTCCCGCGCATCATGATGGCGTTCCACAGGGCCGATGACGGTTTCTATGTCCTCGACAGTCACGCCGCCCGGCCGAAGCAGACGGGGCGTGTCGCCGGACAAATCCAGAATAGTGCTTTCCACGCCGACGGCGCACGGGCCGGTGTCGAGCACCGCGTCAATGCGTCCGGCCAGCCCGTCCATCACATGGTCTGCGTCGGACGGACTCACCGCGCCGGAGCGATTGGCGGAGGGAGCCGCAACCGGTCGTCCCAAGGCACGCAGGAGCGCGAGCGCGGTGTCCTGCGCCGGAACGCGCACTGCTGCTGTCGGCAGACCGGCGGCGGCGAGGTCGCAGATTTCGCCGTCTGGGTGGCGGGGCAGCACGAGGGTCAACGGGCCGGGCCAGAATTTCTCCGCCAGCTTGCGGGCCAGAGGTGTTGCCACGACCTGTTTGAAGGCGGACTCGCTATCCGGAAAATGACTGATGAGCGGATTGAACCGGGGCCGTTCTTTGGCTTCGAAGATGCGGGCCACCGCGAGTGGGTTCGTCGCATCCGCGCCAAGGCCGTAGACCGTCTCCGTCCCGAACGCGACAAGTCGACCGTCGCGCAGGAGTTCTGCGGCGCGGATCAGGCCCTCAGGCTGCTCTGCGTCATCGGCTACAAGGCGGTCGGTCATATGGCTCCTCAGATGAGGCTGTCGGCTTATCACGGAATGGCGAGAAACAGCCAGTTTGGATTTCAGGCCTGTGATGCTCCGCTCGCCGCCCAGCCGGAGACCGAGCTTGCGGTTGTGGGAAGCGTGGCCGTTTCCCTGCCTCAGTCGTCAAGATCACCGGCGCAGACAAAGAACGGGTTCTTCCAGCCCGGCTTGCTGTAGCGGAGGGGGCCGCTGCCATCGAGCAGCATGACCCTGCCGCCCGCGGCTTCCACAATCGCCTGAGGCGCTGCCGTGTCCCATTCCATCGTCGGTCCGAGACGCGGGTAGAAATCCGCCACACCCTCGGCCACGCGGACAAATTTCACAGCCGAGCCGATATTGCCCAGCGAGGCGATGGGACGTTCGCCCAGAAGCTTCGCCAACGCCGGATCGTCGCCGTGATGACGGGAGGCGAGGACAGCCAGCCCATCCTTTGGAGCCTTGCGGACGTGAATCGCATGCTCGCCATCGGCGTCATAGCGGGTCGCGCCGAGTCCTTCGCCGCCGGTGTAGAACTGTCCGTAAGCGGGGAGAGCCATGGCGCCGAGCACCGCCCGGTCATCCCGCACCAGACCGATATTCACCGTGAAGTCGTCACGTCCGGCGGCGAATTCCCGCGTGCCGTCCAGCGGGTCGACCAGCCAGTATTCCGTGCCGCCTTCCACGCGGATGCCCGCCGCCATTTCTTCTTCCGCGATGACCGGAATGTGGGGGGCTGCGGCGCGCAGTCCGGCCAGAATATGTTTCTCCGCCGCCTGATCGGCTTCCGTCACCGGCGAACGGTCAGATTTCGTGGTGGTCACGAATCCTTTGGCCCGGATGGCGTTGATGATGTCGCTGGCCTCGCGAGCGAGACGAAGAGCGAGGGCGAGGAGCGCGGCGTCAGGGACCGGAGAGCTGGAAAGAGTCATACCTCTTTCTTACTCCACAGAAATGAAGGCGCAATTGATTATCTGGTGACCACGCCCTTCAATCAGCCCTCTGTAAATGTACTGCTGAGTTGCAGATCCGTTGTCCGCCACTGTCCTCCGCCATGTCCTGTCCAGGCGAGCGCCGCGACAGGCTGTTCAGAGAAGGAGGCGGGTGGTGGCGCAGAAGCTTTTCAGCGTGCTGCTTCGAACCCCGCAAAGGGACGCGGCTCCTTTCTTCCCGTCTGGCAAGGAAACAGGAAGAGAAGCCGCAGCTTCACAAAAAAGCAGGGTGCGGTGATTGTCTGCAAAATCGTTGCCGCAAGCTGCTATACGGACGCCCCAGCCCTTTCAGGAAGTCCTATGACCGCCTCCTCTCCTCCCGGCCGTGGCATGACCCTCGCCATGGCTGCTGCGACGGGTCTCGCCGTCGCCAATATCTATTATAACCAGCCGATGCTGGGCGTCATGGAACGGGCGATGCCGAGCAGTCTTACGGCTCTGGTGCCCACCGCCACCCAGTTGGGATATGCCCTCGGTCTGTTCGCGCTGGTGCCGCTGGGAGATCTTCTGGAGCGTCGGCAACTCATTGTCTGGCAGTTTGTGTTGCTGGCGGCCGCTCTGGCGATAACGGCGCTCGCTCCCGGCGCTGGGATCGTGCTGCTCGGCTCGCTGCTGATCGGGGCCGCTGCAACCGTCGCCCAGCAGATCGTGCCGTTTGCGGCGCACCTCGCTCCGCCGGAACGACGCGGCGCGGTTGTGGGCGTTGTCATGTCCGGCCTGCTGTGTGGTATTCTGCTGAGCCGGACGCTGGCCGGATTTGTGGCGGATCATGCGGGCTGGCGCGAGATGTTCTGGCTGGGCGTGCCACTCAGTCTGGGAGCAGGGGCTCTGATGCGTCTTCTGCTGCCCTACAGCCGTCCCGACACGCAGCACAACTATGCCAGTCTCATGGTATCGCTGGCTCATCTCTGGCGGGAATTTCCAGCGCTGCGACTGGCAGCTTTCACGCAGGCGCTGCTGTTCGGTACGTTCTCGGTCTTCTGGTCCATTCTCGCCCTGCATCTACAGGAGCCGCGCTTCAACCTGAGCGCGGAAGCCGCAGGATTATTCGGGATCGTGGGCGCTGTGGGGATTCTGGCGGCTCCGCTCGCTGGAAGGATCGCCGACAGCCACGGTCCGCACCGCACCATTCTGGCAGGAACCCTTCTCACGCTTCTGTCATGGGTGCTTTTTGGCACATGGCTCTCTCTGACCGGGCTGGTTGCCGGTTGCATCCTGCTGGATTTCACGGTGCAGAGCGTGCTTATTTCGCATCAGCATATTGTCTACGCATTGCGTCCTGAAGCCCGCTCCCGCCTCAATACGCTTTTCATGGGGGTGATGTTTCTCGGCGGCGCGAGTGGCGCGGCGGGTGCATCGGTGGCGTGGATCATCGGAGGGTGGAGCGCTGTTGCGCTGTTCGGTGGCGCGATGGCCGCCGGGGCGCTCATGTTGCAGGTCATTTCCGCGCGAAGCTGATTGTGCAAGCGGTCCCTCTGCGGCATGAGAGGCGCTCAGGACGGTCCTGTCCCCGCGCGCCGGTTCGCGGCAGCATGGCGCGGGTCATGACCTGAGAGGGTGATTCACGGTTCGGACAGGAATGTCCGGAACGGATCAGACTCTGAAACCATTTTTGGCTACAGCGGATTTTTTCATGTCAGAACACACTCCCATCGGTCTGGATCAGCAGGCATCTCCCGTCCGGGCTCTGACCCATTCCGGGAATTTCCATACGGATGAAACGCTGGGATATGTGATTCTGCATTACGCGCTGGAGCCCGAGGGTGATCTGCGTGGTCGTGTGCTGGATGGTGGTGTCGGTGGACGCCTCGCCTTCGTGCGCTCACGCAATCCGGAAGACATTCGGGCGGCTGATATCGTGTTTGATGTCGGTGGCGAATATGCGCCGCCCAAGGGCCGTTACGATCATCATATGCGGGTCAAACCGCTGCGTGAGGACGGCACGCCCTACAGCGCCGCCGGGCTGCTGTGGAAGGATTATGGCAAGGCCGCGATCCGCAATATTCTCGGCACGGTCCTGAAAACGCCGGTCAGTGAATCCCCGATCAGTGAAGCCGATGTGGCGTCGATCTGGCAGACGCTCGACAAGTCGCTGATCCTGCCTGTCGATCTCGATGACAACGGCGTGGCCAAGATGGGCAAGCTCTCGCTGGCGGACATCGTGTCGGCCTGCAACCCGCCGTGGGACACGACTGAACTTTATGGCGCGGATGTCGCAAAGACGAAGGAAAGCACCGGTTTCGCCAATGCCGCCGCCGCTGTCGCCGCGCATCTGGTCAACTCCCTGGACCGTGTGCGCGCCAGCCTGAAAGCCGCGAGTCGGGTGATGGAGGCGTATGCGAAGGCCGAGGACAAGCGCATCCTGCTGATGGACACGGGCATGCCGACCGAAAAGATGATCTTCGAGAACGATCTGCCTGTGGTCTATGTGGTGTCGCCTGCGAACGACAGCCAGTGGAACGTCAAGGCGATCGCCTCGGCCCGTGGAGAGTTCAGTCAGCGCGTTCCCCTGCCGGAAGCATGGGGTGGTCTGGAAAAAACCGAACTGGCGAAGGTGTCAGGCGTGCCTGACGCCGTGTTCGCGCATCCTGCACGGTTCATCTGTGGCGCCGGAAGCCGCGAAGGCGCGCTGAAAATGGCGCAACTGGCGTTGCAGATTGATGCGTCGCTCAAGGCAGGGAAGTCCGCCTGAGGTTTTGCCGCCGGATCATGGGCAGGGACCAGTGCTTCCTGCCCGGGTCGGGCAGAGCCCGAGACCGTAACACCCGCAACAAATCCGCTGTGGACGGGTTGGAGTGACACCACCGTTGCCAACCCTCGTCCCCCTCACTACCTTTGGAAGCGGATAGCTCCGGGTGGGGCAGCGGAACCGGTCCGTCGTCGCGCCTGCCAGACAAGGAAAAGGCGCCAACGTGACAGAGATCAGCTTCTCCGACCTTGCTCTTCCTACAAGTGGCGCACTGGCGCTGCCGGAATTTGCCGATGGGGCGCGGTCCGACTTTTTCGCCGCTGTGGACAAGGCGACCGGCGGGGCGCTGACCCGTGCGGCGGAGGCGGCGTCTTTCACCTTCAAGCGTGGTGCAACCTGCGTAGTGCTGGCTCCCGGTGCCAATCTGGAGCGCGTCGTGCTGGTTGGTCTTGGCGACAGGGACAGCCTGACGGAAACATCCGCCGAGCAGGCGGGCGGCACGGCGGCGCAGACGCTGTCCATGCACGCGCAGGGCGCGCTCTCCACGGCGGCGCTTGATCCGAAGCTGGCTGTGCATGTGGCGCTTGGCGCGTCGCTCGGTCTGTATCGCTTCGATCGCTACCGCACCACGGAGAAAAAGGACGACAAGCCGAAGCTGGCGTCACTTGCCGTTCTGACAAAAGATGCGGCTGGTGCGAAAGCGGCATGGACAGGCTGGGAAGCCGTGGCGAAGGGCGTGACCCTGACCCGCGATCTGGTCAGCGAGCCCGCCAATGTCCTGACGCCGATTGAATTCGCCAAACGCACGGAGGCCTTGAAGGAGCTCGGCGTTGACGTCGAGGTGTTCGACGTTCCCGCGCTTGAGAAGCTGAAATTCGGTTCCATGCTCGGCGTCGCGCAGGGCAGTGACAATCCGCCCCGCATGGTGGTGATGCGTTGGAATGGCGCCGGGGATGACTCCGCGCCGCTGGCCTTTGTCGGCAAGGGTGTGACGTTCGACTCCGGCGGTATTTCCATCAAGCCGGCCGCCGGCATGGAAGACATGAAGTGGGACATGGCGGGCGCGGGCGTCGTCACCGGCCTGATGGCCGCGCTGGCGGGCCGCAAGGCGAAAGTCAATGCGGTCGGCCTGATCGGTCTCGTCGAGAACATGGTCTCTGGCAACGCGCAGCGTCCTGGCGATGTGGTCCGTAGCGCGTCCGGCCAGACCATCGAGGTGCTGAATACCGATGCGGAAGGCCGCCTCGTTCTGGCCGATGTGCTCTGGTATGCGCGTGAGACTTTCTCACCGCGTTACATGGTCGATCTGGCCACGCTGACGGGTGCGATCATTGTCGGCCTCGGTCATGAATATGCGGGCCTGTTCTCGAATGACGACACGCTTTCCTCGAAGCTGACGGACGCTGGCACGGCGACCGAGGAGAAGCTGTGGCGGATGCCGATGGGCGAGGAGTACGACAAGCAGCTCAAGTCCGATATTGCCGACATGAAGAATATTGGTGGCGGGCGTGCGGGTGGCTCCATCACGGCGGCGCAGTTCCTCAAGCGCTTCGTGGGTGAGACGCCGTGGGCGCATCTCGACATCGCGGGCGTGGCCTGGGCGACCAAGGCGAAGTCCGGTTCTCCGAAAGGCGCTTCCGGTTTCGGTGTGCGTCTGCTTGACCGGTTTACCCGTCAGTTCGAAGGCTGACAGGCCCGGTGGCCGAGGTCGGTTTCTACCATCTGACACGCACCGGGGCGCTTGAGGCGCTGCCGGTGCTGCTTGGCCGCACACTGGACGCGGGCAAAAGGGCGGTCGTCAGATGCGGCGATCCGGCGACGGCTGCCGCCCTTGATGAGGCGCTCTGGAAAGTCTCTGAACCGGTCTGGCTTCCTCACGCGGCGACGGGTGGGAAATATCCCGAGCGTCAGCCTGTGTGGATTACGGCGGGCGAGGATGTGCCCAATGGGGCAGACTTCCTGTTTCTGACGGGCATAGCCGAAGCGTTGCCTGTTGAAGCGTTCGAGCGCGTGTTCGATCTCTTCGATGGACAGGATGAGGCGGCGGTCGCGGCGGCGCGTGTGCGCTGGGTGGCGTTGCGTGATGCGGGACACACGCTGGCTTACTGGAAGCAGGAAGCAAAGGGTTGGACAAGGGCGCGCTGAGAGTTTTCTTCTTCAGGGGTGCCGCCTTTTTTCAAGAAGCTTCACCGGAAATTTTTATGTTTTATCAGGGCTTGTGAAGATCAGCCTGCTGACTGGCGGCATGGCTTCATTTTCCGCATGGATCATTTTCCGTTCTGCTGCGTTGGAATGATCTCAGAGAATATAAAAGCAGATTGCGAACGGCAGACTGCAATACGCTCCCGCATTTCATATAATGAATGTTGCAGACAGTTTCCCCGAAAGGACCATGTCATGACACGCAAGGTCAGATTCAAAAATGGCGTTGAGGTTCCGGCTCTGGGCATGGGAACATGGAACATGGGGGACGATGTCTCCCTGCGCAGCGATGAGATCGCCAGTCTTCAGGCGGGTCTCGATGCAGGACTGCGTGTCATCGATACGGCCGAGATGTATGGTAATGGCCGCTCTGAAAGTGTCGTGGGAGAGGCGATAGAGAAGCGGCGGGACGACGTGTTCCTCGTGAGCAAGGTGTTGCCTTCGAACGCGTCGGCCAGAGGTGTCGTCCGGAGCTGTACAGACTCTCTCAAGCGGCTGCGCACCGATTACATGGACCTCTATCTCCTGCACTGGCAGGGAAGCGTACCGCTCGCTGAAACATTCGAAGCCTTCGAGACGTTACGCGATCGCGGAATGATCAGAAGCTGGGGGGTTTCCAATTTCGATACGACCGACATGGAGGAAGTGGAACAGACCAGCTATGGTGAAAGCTGTGTCACCAATCAGGTTCTTTACAGTCTTAGTCACCGTGGAATCGAATTTGATCTGCTGGAGGAAGACCGTGCCCGTCAGGCTGTGACCATGGCCTATTCGCCGCTTGGACAGGGCGGCGGGATGCTCAGGGATAATGTGCTGGCGAGGATTGCCCGACAGCACTCGACAAGTCAGGGGGCGGCGACTCCGGCACAGATCGCGCTGGCATGGGTTCTGCGCCAGCCATCTCTCATTGCGATTCCCAAGGCAGGCTCGAAAAAACATCTTCTGGAAAATGTTGTCGCGCAGGAAATCAGATTGACGGATGATGATCTTCTGGCGCTGGACAGGGCGTTTCCTCCTCCGGGCAGGAAAGTGCCTCTGGAAGTTATCTGAAGCGAGTGGGAAGAAATATAAACTCCCGGCGTCTTTTGTTGCATGCAACAGCAGGTTCCGGCCTGAAGGATGTTCTTCAGACCGGCGTGTCATTCCGCGACAAGAAACAGTGTTTTAAACAGTGTTTTACAGGGCAGGTGGCTTCTGCCTGTCCTGAACCTGCCGGGCGTTGCGATACACAATGCCGGGGACGACGGAAGCAAGACCGCTGACCACGGCGTCTGGCGAAAGCCCTGTCTCCTTGGAAAACCGGCTGATGACGTCCTGAGGGATAAGCGTTTTGATATCGGCTTCTGTGGCGGGAGTCTTGCTGATGGCATCTCTCCATCCCTGAAGAAGGTCATCCAGACCTGCCGCGTGAGCGCATCCGCGCACTTCCGGAATACCGGGTGCGCCTTCCTTACCCATATATTCGCTCACAGCGGAGGCGAGGCCGGAATTATCCTTGTGGGCGCGTGTCACGAAATCAACGGCGTCATTCAGAGCGCCGGGCAGATTGTCGTCCATTTTTCTGGTCATGACAGTCTCCTTTGACCGTAATCGGCAAGCGGACGTCACTGTTTCTGTCTTTTGGTGTTTGTTGTGTCGAATGCTGACAGGATGCAGAGCCGCTTGTCTGCCTGAAGACTGAACGGGCGGAAGGGCGTCGAGTTCTGCCGCCAGCCTCAGATGACAAAAATTTCAGCTTGCAGAATAAACCGCCAGAAACATGGTGACGGTTGCGTCGGCTATATGGTCGATATCAGCGTCCGTCGTGGAAACAGGCAACTCGAAGCGGCGACGCGTGACGATGCGTGTCTGGCACAGGGTGTAGAACTGTTCCGCCGCGAACATCGGATCGGGGACATTGAGTTCATTTTTTTCTGTCCGGTCCGCCAGCCATTTGGCCAGTGTGTCGATGCAGATGGCGGGCGCATGTTCCCAGAATGTCTCGGCAAGATGGGGAAAATGCCGTGCTTCCGAGATAATGACCCGATAAAGCGAGAGGGTGGTCGGGGCGCTGATCAGCGCGATGGTCGAACGGGCGAGGGCATGCAGTGTCTCCCGTGGGGGAAGGTCGGCATTGACCGGACGAAAGGCTGCGGGAAGGTCTCTTTCGGCTTTCTGTTTGACGACGGCGGTGAAGAGCTCGGCCTTGTTGTCGAAGTAGTTGTAGAGCGTGCCTTTCGAGACGCCGGCATGGCGCGCGATGACGGACATGCTCGCGCCTTCATAGCCGGACTCCGAAAAAATTTCGTGTGCTCCCTCCAGAATCTGCTCCCGTTTGGCAGCTGAGGCTTCCACGGAATGTTTTGGTGAGCAGCAGCCCTGATCTCTCATAATCTTCTCTGGTATCGTGGGGTATGCAGGCGTGATTGACGCCCTAGGGAAAGCCGATAGGGTGCATGCTGACCGATCGGTTCGGTCAGCGTCAAGGCAGTGTGCCGACGCCGGAGACGAACTGTTCCGTCGGGCGAAGGTGGCCGACCAACGAAGGCTGCCTGCGACAAGTGGAAAATGTCCATCACGATGAAGCTGATGGGCTGCGGGGGTGTAGAGTGTCTATGTGGTTGCGCGCGGCGAAATCGAAGCAGGTTCTGACCAGTCTTGTTCTTCTGTTGTCAGGGTGCGCGGTCGGGCCGAACTATAAGAAACCCCAGACATGGACACCGCCAGCGTGGAAGGTCGCGCAGGCGGGCAGCAGGGCCAGCGTGACGATTCCGGATGCGCCGGATGTGAACTGGTGGAGCGTCTTCCATGACCCGGAGCTGACGGCCCTCGAAAAACGGCTTGCGACTGATAACCTTGATGTTCAACGCGGCACGGCGCAGCTCGCGGAAAGCCGGGCGCAGCTTGTTCTGGCGGGAGCCGAGCGTTTTCCCGCGCTGAGTGCTTCAGGATCGTATGCGCGGGCGCAGTACAGTTCCCAGAATCTGCGCCGAATCGTTTCCCACATTGCCGAAAGCACTGGCGGCAGCATGGGGCAGCTTCTCGACCAGAACGCCAGCAATGCGACGATTCCCCTGCTTGATCAGTGGCGTGATGGCGTGGATGCGACATGGGAGGTTGATCTCTGGGGGCGGGTGCGCCGTCAGTATGAGGCGGCTCAGGCCTATCTTGATGAAAGCACGGAACAGCGCCGTTCGTTGCTGATTGCGCGTGAAGGTGATCTGGCGCGCGATTACATGACGTTACGGGGAACGCAGAAGCGGCTCGCG
>NZ_JAKVME010000003.1:500000-513631 GCF_022483985.1 Acetobacter sp.
AGCATACCAAGGCGCTTGAGAGAACGATGCTGAAGGAACTAGGCAAATTACTCGCGTAACTTCGGGATAAGCGAGACCCGTAGGTGGGCAACCATTTGCGGGTGGCACAGACCAGGGGGTAGCGACTGTTTATTAAAAACACAGGACTCTGCGAAGTCGAGAGACGACGTATAGGGTCTGACGCCTGCCCGGTGCCGGAAGGTTAAGAGGAGGTGTGAGAGCACTGAATTGAAGCCCCGGTAAACGGCGGCCGTAACTATAACGGTCCTAAGGTAGCGAAATTCCTTGTCGGGTAAGTTCCGACCTGCACGAATGGCGTAACGACTTCCCCGCTGTCTCCAGCATCGGCTCAGCGAAATTGAATTCCCCGTGAAGATGCGGGGTATCCGCGGTCAGACGGAAAGACCCTATGAACCTTTACTGCAGCTTTGCAGTGGCATCAGAGACATTCTGTGTAGGATAGGTGGGAGGCTTTGAAGCAGGGGCGCCAGTTCCTGTGGAGCCATCCTTGAAATACCACCCTGAATTTTTCTGATGTCTAACCGCGACCAGTAAGCCTGGTCCGGGACCCTGCATGGTGGGCAGTTTGACTGGGGCGGTCGCCTCCCAAAGTGTAACGGAGGCGCGCGATGGTGGGCTCAGGCCGGTCGGAAACCGGCTGTCGAGTGCAATGGCATAAGCCCGCCTGACTGTGAGAGTGACAGCTCGATCAGAGACGAAAGTCGGCCATAGTGATCCGGTGGTCCCGCGTGGAAGGGCCATCGCTCAACGGATAAAAGGTACTCTAGGGATAACAGGCTGATCTCCCCCAAGAGTCCACATCGACGGGGAGGTTTGGCACCTCGATGTCGGCTCATCACATCCTGGGGCTGGAGCAGGTCCCAAGGGTTCGGCTGTTCGCCGATTAAAGTGGTACGTGAGCTGGGTTTAGAACGTCGTGAGACAGTTCGGTCCCTATCTGCCGTGGATGTTGGAGACTTGAGAGGATTTGTCCCTAGTACGAGAGGACCGGGATGAACATACCTCTGGTGTACCGGTTGTCGCGCCAGCGGCACAGCCGGGTAGCTAAGTATGGACGGGATAACCGCTGAAAGCATCTAAGCGGGAAACCCACCTCAAAACTAGGTCTCCCCAAGGGCCGTGATAGACCATCACGTCAATAGGCCAGGTGTGGAAGCGCAGTAATGCGTGCAGCTAACTGGTCCTAATCGCCCACGAGAACTCACTTGCAAGCTTCTCTCTGAGAAGCACCCCATGCACAGAAATCATCCATGCCGCACATTTCAAAAACAGCACCAACCGTTAATCACTGACCCACTCAGATGTGGGTTGGATGACCTGGTGGCTATGGCGGGGAGAGATCCACCCGATCCCATCCCGAACTCGGCCGTGAAAACCCCCAGCGCCTATGATACTGCGGCTTAAGCCGTGGGAAAGTCGGTCGCCGCCAGGTCTTCCAATCCACATCATACACATCACTCATACCACCGCGGGGTGGAGCAGCCCGGTAGCTCGTCAGGCTCATAACCTGAAGGCCGCAGGTTCAAATCCTGCCCCCGCAACCATCTGAACTTGCGATGCGAACGCATCACGAACCCCAGTCCGGAAACAGGCTGGGGTTTTCTTTTGTCCGCTGCCCGAGGCTACCGTCAGAATGCCAGCCAGATCGCCCCGGACGTCGATCTGTAGCCCCTTGTCGGATGGCGTCAGGATGATGGCCTCGATCAGCGAGCGGATGACCTCGGCTGCCTCCTGGCGCTTCTCGTCCAGCTCGGAATGCAGCATGTCATGCAGGCGCGCGAGCTGCCGGTGGTAGAACTCCGCCATCTGGGGGTGGAGCAGGGGCGGGGGTGCCTCGGCGGTCGCGAGGAACTCTGTCAGTTCCGCCTTGCGGGCTTCGAGCTTCGATCCGCGTTCCTTGACGGTTTCGATCGAGATGGCTTCCGAGAGGTAGAGATCCATCAGCCGCTGGATATCGCGCTCGACCCGCTTCAGTTCCGCCTCTGACGCACCGATGTCGGCCGACGCCTCCATGCGCAGGCGGTTCATCTCACTGGTAAAAGCATTACAGAACTCGGCGAATAGGTCCGGATCCATGAGATGGTGACGCAGGGCGTCGAGCACGCGCCGCTCCAGCTCCTCGCGACGCATATTGGTCCGGTTGTGGCAGGTGCCCTTGTTGCGCGCCGTCGAGCAGCCGAGCAGTGCGCCGGAGATCATGGAATAGCCGCCACCGCAGCAGCCGCATTTGCTGAGGCCGGAGAACAGGTAGCGCGGTCGGCGCTTCTCGCGGAAATGATCGGGCGATGACGTGTCGCGTGTATCCCGGCTGGCACTGACGCTGGCCTGCCGTGCCTTGACCGCGCCCCACAGATCCTGATCGACGATCCGCAACTCCGGCACTTCCTGGATCACCCATTCGGATTCCGGATTGGGACGGGCCTGGCGCTTGCCGGTATCGGGATCCTTGATGAAGCGCTGCCGGTTCCACACCAGCCTGCCCACGTACATCTCGTTGTTGAGGATACCGGTGCCGCGCGCCCGGTTGCCTGTGATGGTCGAGAAGCCCCACGCACCACTGCCCGGTGCCGGGATGCCTTCGTCGTTGAGACGGAAGGCAATGGCGCGCGGTCCCAGTCCTCCCGCAAAGTCGCGGAAGATGCGACGGACGACCTCTGCTTCTACCACGTTGATGGTCCGGTCGCCCCGGATGGGCTCGCCATTGGCGTCGAGCCTACGCACCACGTCATAGCCGTAGGCGTTGCCGCCGCCCGACTTGCCCTGTTCCACCCGCCCGCGCAGGCCGCGATGGGTCTTCTCGGCCAGGTCTTTCAGGAACAGGGCGTTCATTGTGCCCTTGAGGCCGACATGGAGGTGAGAGACCTCGCCCTCGGAAAGGGTGACAATCCGCACGCCGGCATAGTTCATGCGCTTGAAGACGCCGGCGATGTCCTCCTGGTCGCGGGAGAGGCGATCCATCGCCTCGGCCAGCACGATCTGGAACCGTCCGCGCTGCGCATCGGCGATCAGCGCCTGGATGCCGGGCCGCATCAGGGAGGCGCCCGAGATGGCGTGGTCGGTATAGTCCTCGACGATGGTCCAGCCCTGTTTCTCCGCGTGGGTGCGGCAGACCCGGAGCTGGTCGGCGATCGAGGCGTCGCGCTGGTTGTCGGACGAATAGCGGGCGTAGAGCGCGACCTTCATGGTGAGGTATCCCTTACGGTCTGGAGCGGCGGCGCTGCTCCTGTTGCTGCGACCGGAACCAGTCCCGTGCGGCACGACGAGCCATGAGGCGGACCAGCGCCACAAGACGCGGGTCGGGGATATTGGGTCGCAGGACGAGGCGTAACTCCGGCTCGGGCGGCCGATACGCCGGGGCAATGGACTGGCTGGGTCTGTCCGTCATCGTCGCTCTCTTCCGACCGTATGGCAAGTAAAACAAACACACGATCCGGACAGATGACTGTTATTTCAATGGAAATCAGCAATATGGAAGATCGCGTCGGTGCGTGCTCCAGCGTGCGGAATCGTAGTCATGAGTAGTCCCGGATACAGGTACGTCGTACAAATACTGGCGTATGACGGTGGCACGGGAGGGCGGACCGCGAACGGTCCGGGAGCATCGTTCCAGCGGGGTGAATGAACGGGCTAATCGCGGCCTCCGTTCTCGCTAGCGCGCTGGAGGGGCTCGTGGAGTGGTTGACTTCGGCACGAGACAACGCAGACGCATGTCCTAAACACTAAAAGCTTGACCATGTCGGTTTTTTATACCAACTTGTTGGTAAGAAAAATCGACATGGAGTTCATTGCGGTGGGTGCCCGAAAAAAAAATGTAATTACGTCCTCGGATTGGGCGGAGTCTACCATTCGCAGTGAACCTGACGAAGTTGATGCTTTTCTGGCATCTATTGATGCCAGCCGGAATCAGTTTTTATTGGCAGGCCAAAGAGCATTGCACGCCAAAACAAATGCTACGCCTTTCCATGCGAAAAATGCCAAGGGTACCTTTGTTTTCCATGAAGCTATTCCGCAGTTACGTTTTCTGTTCGTGGGCGAGAATTGGACTCCAAGAACTATAAACGGTGTCGAATATATTGAAAATAAGGACAAGAAAATAAGGATTGCATATTCCTCTGTAGATGTTTGTGGTCTGAGAGAGGTGTCCCCTAAACCATGTTCGGAGAAGGGGGCAGGGGTAGAGCGCGCTTTGAATGGTGGGCTCTTCTCTAATCTTCCTACTTATACAAAAGAAGAAGATGTAATCAAAAAAAGCGAATATACTATTTATTATGCTCTTATGGATGACAAAGGGAATATGGAATTATCCCGCCCTGTTGTGTCAAATAAAACGTTTTCAAGCTACCCAGAACGGAATTTCCTAGGTAGCTGTGAAGATGGTGTTGAAGAAAATTACAATCTTGAAGGGGATACTGTCAGCGACTTTGATCCGCAGGTCACCAGAAAGTAAAAGACTATTAAAATGTTCAATCCTAAGAGACTGACGTTAGCACGGCAGAGAAGGCGGTTGACTGCTAGAAGCCTGGCAGAACAAGCTTGTCTGGCGGCTGACACTATTTCACGACTGGAAAAAGGTCAGAATGAACCTGATGAAAATACCATTGGTAGCATTGCCCGTGTCTTAGATTATCCTGTCGGTTTTTTTTATCTGGATGATCCCGAAGATCTGGATAGTGATGCTGTAAGTTTTCGTAGTTTTTCAAAAATGAGTATGAAAGAACGTCAGGCTGCTGAAAGTGCTGGACAACTTGCTTTGAGCTTGAGTTGCTGGATTGAGGAACGCTTTTCTCTGCCTGCCGTTGATGTTCCTGATCTTGGCCAGGAACAGGACCCAGCTATCGCTGCATATTTGGTTCGACAGGCTTGGGGTATCGGTGAGAGTGCTATAGGCAACTTAATAGGGTTGTTAGAAACCCATGGCGTTCGGGTTTTCTCGCTTTCTGAGGATACCGCTGCTGTAAATGCGTTTTCATTTTGGAGAGATGGTAAGCCTTTTATCTTTCTGAACAATTTTAAAACAGCAGAAAGCAGTTTATTCGATGCAGCGCACGAACTTGGGCATTTGGTAATGCACAAGCAGGAAAGCCTGCGTGATAGAAAGGATGCAGAAAAGGAGGCTAATGCTTTTGCGTCGGCGTTTCTCATGCCTGAAAATGACGTTAAATCTCGTATTGGTTACCCGATCACGGTGGGCGTCATCTTGAAAGCAAAATTGCGCTGGCGTGTTTCTGCAATGGCATTGGCTTACCGTCTGCATACTTTAGATAAATTGTCTTCATGGCAGTACAAATCGATTTGTATTGAACTTGGTCGTCGTGGTTATCGCACAGGCGAACCAATAGGAACAGAAAGGGAGACATCTGCTATCTGGAAGAAGATTTTACAAAGTCTTTGGAGCGATAGAATAGGAAGAGCTGAGATTGCGCATGAGCTTAATTGGCCGTTAGAAGAATTGGAAGGGCTTACCCAGCATCTTTCGGAGCGTAGAACTATTGTTCCGAAAACTGAAATTAAGAATTTATCTTTAATTAAATGAGGTATGAACTAAAGATTTTTGTATTGATCTGCCTATAGATGGGAGAGGATTTTGTTTTCCAGAATCTCCTCCTGTAGTGGAACGACTGCATTCGCATCATGTCCGTCATTTTATTGCCGGGGATGGGGAGCGGGTTGATTTGGGTGTAGCAGTTAGAGTCAGAGGGCTGCGCGAATTTTCGTGACGGGTTGAGAGGGTAGGGGAGAGTCTCCTGTCCGCCCGTCATGGAGTTTTTCGCCATGGCGACCGCTATTCCCAAAATCAGCCTGAGTTCGTCCCGCGACATCCCGTTCAACCGGTTGCTGCTGTCCCAGTCCAACGTGCGGCGGGTAAAGGCCGGCCTGTCGATCAAGGAACTGGCCCGCGATATCGAGCGCCGCGGGCTGCTGCAGAGCCTGAATGTCCGCCCCGTGCTTGATGGCGAAGGGGCCGAGACCGGCACTTACGAAGTCCCTGCTGGCGGAAGGCGCTTCCGTGCCCTCGAACTGCTGGTGAAGCAGAAGAAACTGGCGAAAACGGCCCCCGTGCCTTGCGTGGTACGCGAGGCCGGATCCGCCATTCTCGCCGAAGATGATTCCCTAGCCGAAAACGTCCAGCGCGTGGCCCTGCATCCGCTGGATCAGTTTCGCGCCTTCCGTGACATGCTGGAAAAAGGCATGTCCGAGGAGGAAATCGCCGCCGCGTTCTTCGTGGCGCCCGGCGTGGTCAAACAGCGCCTGCGGCTGATGACCGTGTCCGATAAACTGCTTGAAATCTACGAACAGGATGGGATGCGGCTGGAACAGCTGATGGCCTTTTCCATCAGCGACGACCACGCGCGGCAGGAACAGGTCTGGGAAATCGTAGCCCAGAACCATAACCGTGAACCCTACGTTATCCGCCGCATGCTGACGGAAAAAACGGTGCGGGCGTCGGATGTCCGTGCGCGGTTTGTGGGGCTGGATGCCTATCTTGCTGCGGGTGGCCACGTTATGCGCGACCTGTTCGAGGCCGACGACGGCGGCTGGCTGCAGGATCCGGCCATTCTGGACCGGCTGGTCATGGAAAAACTGCAAGCTGCCGCCGAAGATATCCGTGCCGAGGGCTGGAAATGGGTCGAGACGGCCCTGTCGTTTCCATGGGGGCACACACGGCAGTTCGCGGAAATTGATGGCACGGAAGTGCCACTCTCCGATGAAGAAGCCGTCCGTCTCGAAGCCCTGCGTGCCGAACAGGAAGCCATCGAGGCCGAATACGCCCAGGCTGATGAATATCCGGACGAGGTGGATGCACGGCTGGGCGAGATCGAACAGGCAATTCTTGCCCTGGAGGAACGGCCCCTGGCGTTCGATCCTGCCGACATGGCGCGGGCCGGCGCGTTCGTCAGCCTCGCCAGCGATGGCACATTGCAGGTGGAGCGGGGCTTCGTGCTGCCTGAGGACATGCCGGCTGAGCCCGAAGAGACCGATGAATATGGTCATCATCCGCATCATCGGTACGACGAAGATACCGCAGGCGATGGTGATGAGGACGGGGTGGGCGACACTACCGTAACCGACGTTGAGCCCGAAGAAGAAGACGGCATTAAGCCGCTGCCTGACCGCCTTCTCACCGAACTGACGGCTTGGCGCACGCTGGCCCTGCGGGATGCGTTCGCCTGCAATCCGCACATTGCCCTGACCGAATTCCTGCACACATTGGTGCGCGATGTTTACTGGCAGACACCGGGGGCTGACTGCCTGGAAGCCTATGTCCGCGAAATCGCTCTGCCCGTTCATTCACCTGACATGCCGGGCAGTGTGCCAGCCCACGCGCTGCGCCAGCGTAACGAGGGCTGGAAGCACGATCTGCCCGATGACGAGAACGCGCTGTGGCGCTGGATCAATGGGCTGGACGACACCAGTCGCATGGCATTGCTGGCGCATTGCTTGTCCTTCGGCATCAACGCCCTCTACGAGCGCATGCCCGCCTATGGCGCGGTGTCCCAGCGCAGTGTGACCGAGCGTCTCAAACGGGCAGACCGTTTGGCGTCCGCTCTCAGCCTCGACATGGTCGAGGCGGGCTGGCAACCCACGGTGGAGAATTATCTCGGCCGGGTGACCAAGGCGCGCATCCTGCAAGCCGTGCGGGAGGCATACGGCGACGAGGTGGCCGAGCGCATCGCCCATCTAAAGAAGCCCGACATGGCCCGCGAGGCCGAGCGACTGCTTGATGGTTCGGGCTGGCTGCCCGAGGCGTTGCGCACGGCAGGAGGTGCAGAGCAGGTGCCGGTTGAAACGGCAACGGTGAACGAGGGTATGGAGGCTATCGCTGCCGAGTAGCCTTTATGAGGTTTGGAATTGTGAGACAGCGGCTTCCGGTACCCGGAAGCCGCTTTTTTCATGTCCGGTGCCCCGGAAAGAGGAAGAGGTCGGCTTCGCCTTCTGTGCCGAATAACCGGCATAGAGGAGAGTTTTCCATGACTACGACCACCATCCTGCCCCCAGCATCCCGTGGCGCCGCGTCCGGTGGCTTCCGGATCGATCCTTCGCGCGGCGAACGCAGCGCCCGCGTCTCGTCCGAATGGTTCTCGCGCCCGGATGACGAGCGCTACCTGTCCCTGTCCGACCTGCATGCCGCGACCCTGGCGCGAGCGGATCGGGCCACCGCCCGCACAGTGGAAAGCCGCGGTATTCGCGTTGAGGCCTCGCGCGACAATGCCGAGCGCTTGACGCTCACCGTGCCGGGACAGAATGAGCCGATCGTGCCCACACACTGGTCGTTCGGCCAGATGTGCAGCCTTGTCGGCGCGCCGTCGTCCTATCTGCGTAACCTTCCGGCTCCACTGGCGGCGATCAACCTGCAGCACGGCCTGCTGTCGCACCGGGCCGAACTGGTCAAAACCCTAGAGACGGAAGACGGACGCGTGGAACTGCGCGCCGTAACCGGTCCGGATTACGGCCGCATCTGGGACCATGAACTGGTGGGCGCGGTGCGCAAGATCGCGGGCGATGGTACGGGCGATACCAACTGGAAGGTGCCGGGTGTCATCGACTGGGCGACCATGACCCATAATCCCTATGTGGACATCACGAAGGAGACCACGACGCTCTACGCGTCAGACAGGGATGTATTCCTGTTCCTTGTGGACGATACCCATCCGATCGAGGCGGGACGCCTGCCCAATGGTGACCCCGATCTCTATTTCCGGGGTTTCTATGCCTGGAATTCGGAAGTCGGCAGTAAAAGTCTTGGTATTGCGTCGTTCTATCTGCGTGGAGTGTGCCAGAACAGGATGCTCTGGGGCGTAGAGAATTTTGAACAAATCACGATCCGGCATAGCAAGTTCGCGGCCTCACGTTTCGTGCATCAGGCGACACCGGCCCTGCGGAACTTCGCTATGGCCAGTCCGGTCTCGTTCGTTTCCGGCATTCAGGCCTCGCGCAAGGCGCTGGTAGCCAGAACCGATGACGATCGTGAAACGTTCTTGCGTCGTCGCGGGTTCTCGAAACCGGAAACTACGAAGATCATCGAAGCGGTGCTGCACGAAGAAGGACGTAAGCCCGAGAGCGTATTCGATTTCGTGCAGGGCATTACCGCACTGGCGCGGACGAAGACCAATCAGGACACACGGCTCGATCTGGAGGGCAGGGCGCGCAAGCTAATGGAAAAGGTCGGATGAAGGCGCTCGTCATCAGAAAGTGGCTTGGTGGGGAAAGGGCGGCGGACGAGGTCCGCCGCCTTTTACCCGTCGGCAGGTCAGTCGTTCAGGCTGTCCTTGAGCGCCTTCGCGGGCGTGAAGGCCAGCTTGCGCGAGGCCGCGATCTGGATGGTCGCCCCCGTGGCCGGGTTGCGGCCTTCGCGGGCGGCGACTTCTTTCACCTTGAACTTGCCGAAGTTCGGCAGGGTGATTTCGTCACCCGCTTTGGCAGCAGCGGTCATGGTCTTGATCAGGGCGTCCAGCACCTTGCGGGTCTCGGTTTTGCTCGTGTCGGTGGTGGTGGCGATATGATCGACCAGATCGGCAATCTTCATGGGACTATCCTTCGTTCTCTGTCGGGCCGAAACCCGCTGCTCCTGCCGTTACGGGGGAATTATGGCGTCTTCAAGCCTGCAGGGAGGGTGCAATGACAGACATGGCGCCATGGGATGCCGCCGATCTGGCCCGCAGGCTGGCGGAGAACGCAGAAGCGGTGTGCCGTCATTACCTCTCGGCCGGGCGACGGCATGGCAATTACTGGCTGGTCGGCGACGTTCATAACACGCCGGGACGGTCGCTCTATGTCCGTCTGCATGGGGGACCGGATGGACGTGGCCGTGCGGGAAAATGGACGGATGGCGCGACAGGGCAGCATGGCGATCTGCTCGACATCATCCGCGAAAGCCTCGGGCTGCTGGATTTTCGTGATGTCGCCGACGAGGCCCGGCGCTTTCTCTGCCTGCCGCAACCACAGCCACGACCGACCTCTGATCGCGGTCGTTCCCATGTGTTCAGCCATGATACTTCCGGGCAGGCATCAGGAACCGCTGATGCGGCACGACGGCTCTGGGCCATGTCCCGCCCGATTGCCGGGACGCAGGCGGAAACCTGGCTGCGCCATCGTGACCTTACCCGCCTGACGGACCTGCCATCGCTGCGCTTCCATCCACGCTGCTTTTACCGGCCGGACGAGCACAGTCCAACGGAGACCTGGCCTGCCATGATCGCCGCCGTCACCGATCTCGAAGGCCGTGTTACCGGCGTGCATCGCACCTGGCTGGCGCGCGACGGACGCGGCAAGGCGCCTGTCGAAATGCCGCGCCGGGCGATGGGCGACCTGCTCGGCAACGCCGTGCGCTTTGGCACGGTGTCCGACGTTCTGGCAGCAGGCGAGGGGATCGAGACGGTGCTGTCGCTTCGCGAAGTCATGCCCGATCTGCCATTGGCCGCCTGCCTGTCCTCGGCGCATCTCGCCGCCATGGCGTTTCTGCCTGCGCTGCGTCGCCTTTACGTGCTGCGCGATGACGACCCGGCCGGAGACCATGCGGTAGCGACCCTGATGGCCCGGACGCAGGAGGCGGGGATCGAGTGCCTCGTGCTGTCACCACGTCTGGCTGATTTCAACGATGATCTGCGCTACCTCGGGCGTGGGGCGATGCGGGCGATCCTGCATCCCCAGCTTGCCCCGCAGGACGTGGCGCGGTTTCTGCATCCGGTCACGCACTGAGGCGGGCCGGGAAGGGAGCGTGCGGGTCATCGTCGTTTCCTGCCGTGGGGGGCTGTCCCATTTCCGGATGAGGCGCGCCCGCGGCCATTTCTGGAGGGGAGCGGGCGTCAGCCAGGCCGGGCCTGCAATGGCGGAGCCGGCTATTTTCCGCCGCGCGTGCCGCGCTTTGCATCGCGAAGCAAAATAGCCGTCTCCCTGCCATCCTCCACTGCGTTCCGGCCGCGCGTTGCGCGGTTCCGGTCCGGCCTTCGTCTGCCGCTATCCGCCCCCGGAAAGACCGCGAAGGGCGCGGCCAGAACCGGAGGACAGATCCATGACCCGCACACAGGACGATTTCGAACCCGCACACGCCACCTCTTCCACCGCGCATGTGCTGGCGGAACTCCAGCTTTACGGCCACCGACCCTTTGAAGACGAGCCGGATCCAAGGCCGCTGCCCGACGCCAGCCAGATCGAGGGCGCGGTGGCCGATATCTTCGATGCCCTGTCAGCCACGCTGACCGACACGCGGCTGGAACCCGATCTCGAACCGCTGCTCTGGTCCACGGTCAACGTCTTTCACCGCATGGTCGGGCAGGTCGAGCGCGATCTCGATCGTAACGAGGCGGCTCAGAAGCGCAGCCAGCAGGAACAGGATGGCAGCGAGATCCGCTCGGTGGAACTGGAGCGCCTCATCGCCGAGGGCCTGACCCTGCTGGAACGACGCAACGCCTACGAGATCTTTCGCGATCTGGCCTGCGACCAGTTCGAACGCCTGACGATGTCGCCCTGGCGACCGCGTTCCGGTTCGCTGGTCAGCCGCAGCACCCTGACGGCGTCGATGATCGACAGCCGTGATTTCCTGAGCGCTCGGCGCAAGGCCGAAACCGAACTGCTCGTGCCGCCTGGACCAAAGGTCGCGGTCACCGGTGGGCTCGACTACGAGGATCATCACCTGATCTGGAACCGGCTGGACAAGGTGCGCGAAAAGCACCCCGACATGGTGCTGCTGCATGGTGGCTCACCGAAGGGGGCGGAATTCATCGCCTCGCGCTGGGCCGATCATCGCGAGGTCGCGCAGATTGCTTTCAAGCCGGACTGGAACCGGCACGGCAAGGCCGCCCCGTTCCGGCGCAACGACGCTCTGCTGAAAGTCCTGCCCGTCGGCGTCATGGTGTTCCCCGGATCGGGCATTCAGGACAATCTGGCCGATAAGGCCAAACAGATGGGCATCCCAGTGTGGCGGTTCCACAGGGAGGCTGGCGCGTGAGCGCCAGTTTCTTTCTCCTGGCACCTCACGTGGTTTACATGGGGTGACCATGTCATGGAATTTGCAAACAGGAACTTGGTGACGGTAGCCTGCCATGCTCTGCAAATGGAAAGTTTATCGTTTAACTGAGTGTCATTGTGAGAGAAGAGGACAGGAAAATGGACAATAATCGACAGGTCGAAATCGGGATGGAACCACAGGACGCGTCGTCGCACAAGGAAACGGATCATTTTTTCGGGGACGTTTCTGTCTGGATCAACGGTGAAGGTGCGCGGATTCATGCAAGTTTGTCACTGGAGGATGTTATCCGGTCCCAGCGGAAGGTCGTGAGCAAAATTCATCTGACACAGCAGTTGCGGCGTCTAACAAAGGAATACGGCAATATTCGTTTGCTTGATTCGCGTAGCAGCCCCCCATTTTGGGAGCT
Organism: Acetobacter sp.; assembly: GCF_022483985.1. NCBI lineage: Bacteria > Pseudomonadati > Pseudomonadota > Alphaproteobacteria > Acetobacterales > Acetobacteraceae > Acetobacter > Acetobacter sp. The sequence goes on from NZ_JAKVME010000003.1 coordinate 512,396, forward strand.
TCTTTCCCTCCTGAACCTGAACGACATTCATTTCCTGTCCATAGGGCTTTGGGAGGAGAAACATTCCCAGATCACGGGTGTCATGGCAAACTGCACTCTTCATTTCCTCGAAGGTCATGTCACCGTCTGGCCCTACTGGACACTATATAAAACTGACGCGGAGTTCCTGAGTACCCTAGTCGGCCCATTAAGGAAAAATGATCTGATCGAGCGAACAGTAAAACAGACAGATGCGTCCAGAATGACTGATAGCTCTGATGTAAACAGACAAAATAATGATTTCCTGAAATATCTTCGGGGTTATTGAAAAAACCGCTTGCTGAATCAGACGTCGAACTCTCTCCTGCAAAAACGTGGAAATAGTCAGCTACGGCTAGTCGACTGACCACACAAACACGTCGGGCTCCCTGTTGCCCGCGCTACCGGTTGAAGCAAACGGGATTGACCGCGCCCCGGAAGGCCCCGCCCGGAGAGATCGGATGCGGGGCGTGACCTCTTTCCCCGTTCCGGCTGCGGGGACGATGGATGAGGGAGGCGATGGTCCCCTTCCTCGTCAGTGAACAGGTCGAAACAGCCGTGGCGAAGGAGGGATCGTCCAGCGGGCAACCGGCTGGCCCGCCTTCGTTGGAACGACGGGTCCATAGGATGCGGTCCGAACCGTTCGCAGCAGGGACGCAGCAGTCGGGGGCGGGTGTCAGGCCGTGATCCGCGCCACCAGCATGGAAGACGGTCGCACCGGGCGAGCACGATATCCTCCTGTGTCGCACGTTCCCCACCTGTCGGACCGGTCATGCCGGCATCGTATTTCCTGGGGGCTGTCGGATCCGCACACCATGGCCTCGGTCGGATGGCTGATCTAGCCGAAGACCGGCTGCGCCTCGATCGGCTGGCCGCAACGGCGTTCCAGAACTTTCTTCCCCTGACGGCTGCGCCGTCATTCCTCGCGAGCCAAGAAAGTTCCGGCCCTGCCGTCCTCCGCTGCGCTGCGGCCCTGAAGGGTGCTCTGCCGCTCGCCTCCGGCTGGTCGATCGCCATCGAGGCCACGGTGGTCGCGGCCCGATAACAGCATGGAGATACGACAATGGCTAACATCGGTTCCTTCAAGAAGGTGGGGGAAGGCTTCGAAGGCGAAATCGTCACCCTGGCCCTGCAGGCCCGCAACGTCCGCCTGGTGGCGGAAACCAGCCGGGCTAACGACAACGCCCCCAACTACCGCGTCTACCTGGGACGGGTTGA